>NZ_ATCO01000101.1:0-14084 GCF_000422025.1 Geobacillus sp. WSUCF1
CCCCCCCTCTTTTGTCATCCGCTTGTCTTTATAATGTATATGTGTGCAAAAAGGGAGCAAGAACATTGTTGTCCATATGGCATAAAACAAAAAAAAGAAGCGGCTTCTGCGCCGCTTCCTTTGTTTACGCTGATGGCGATTTATGCTTTTTTCCCTTTAAGAAAAACGCCATCATTAACGCCAATACCGTCAAGCCGGTGGCGACGAAAAAGGCGTCGTTAATCCCTTCGACAGTCGATCTCTGCTGCACGAGCCCATACAGCAGCTGCACCACCGCTTCATCGCTCGGAATCGCCTGCTTCAGCTGGCCGACAAGGCTCATGAAAAACGGATTGTTTTCCGTCATCTCATTTCGGTACATGTCCGCATGGAATTTGGCCCGGTTGGACATGATCGTCACCAAGAACGCCGTTCCGAGCGAAGCGGCCACTTGGCGGATCGTATTGGACATCGCCGTGCCGTGGCTGTACAAATGGCGCGGCAAGGCGTTCAATCCTTCCGTCATAATCGGCATTCCGAGCATCGACATGCCGAACATGCGGAAAATATAAAGCCAAATTAACTGGCTGTACGGTGTATCCATCGTCAGCTTGCTGAATTCCCACGTCGTGACCGCGGTGATGATCAAGCCGACGATCGCCAGCGCCCGCGCGCCGATGCGGTCAAACACCCAGCCGGAAGTCGGCGACATGATCGCCATGACAATCGCTCCCGGTAGCAACAGCAAACCGGCATCGAGCGGCGTAAAGCCGCGCAAGTTTTGCAAATACACCGGAAGCAAGACCATGGCGGCAAACATCGCCATGTTAATGACCGAACCGATGACGGTCGCCAACGTAAACACTGGGTAGCGGAACACACGGAAATTGAGCACCGGATGCTCCGAGCGGAGCGAACGCCATGTGAACATGATCAGGAACAAGACGCCAATGACAAGCGACACAACGACTTCCGTCTCGCCCCATCCTTTGCTTCCGGCCTCGCTGAAGCCATACAGAACGCCGCCAAACCCGATCGTGGAGTAGACCGCCCCTTGCACGTCCAGCACCGGATTGCCCTTGCGCGGCGTATGTTTCAGCCAGGCGGAGGCAAGCACAATGTCTACAATCGCGATCGGCAAAACGACGTAAAACAACAGCCGCCATGTATAATGTTCGACAAGCCATCCGGATAACGTCGGCCCGATCGCCGGCGCAAACATCATGGCGATTCCGACCGTCCCCATGGCCACTCCGCGGCGTTCCGGCGGGAAAATCGACAACATAATGACCATCATCAGCTGCATGATGATGCCGGCCCCGACCGCCTGCGTCAGCCGTCCTGCAAGCATGACGGCAAAGGTTGGAGCGATCGAGCAGACAAACGCGCCGATGGCGAAAAACGACATGCCGGATAAAAACAGCCGTTTCGCTGGAAACTTCGCGATTAAAAACGGGCTGATCGGGATGAGCACCCCGTTGACGAGCATATATCCTGTCACGAGCCATTGGATCGTCGACGTTTCCACGTTGAAATCTTGCATCATATGCGGCAAGGCGACGTTGATCAACGTTTGATTCAAAATGGCGACAAACGCGCCCAGCATGACCGTCGCCACAACCTTGCCGCGGCTGCCGATATCCCCGAGGCCGCCTTGCCCGGCTGGAGCGGCCGGGCGCCCATCCGTTTCTGCCGACGGCTCTGCTTTCGTTTCCGCTAACGGTTGAGCGTTGGCTTCCGCCGCTTCATCCGCCGCCTTCCCTGCGGCTGAAGCCGGTTTGCGGCGGCGCAGCGCGATGTTGACCGCCGCCAAAACCAAAACGGCAAACACAATATAACCAATGACAAATGTTGTCATGTCCCATCACCTACTTATGGATGCGGACGGTGACGTTCATGCCCGGCACAAGTCCGGCTCCGCTGTAATTGTCAATGGAAATCGTGACCGGAATCACTTGGGTCACTTTCGTGTAGTTGCCGGTCGCATTGGAGCTCGGCAGCAGGCTGAACGTATTCGCTGTCGCATTGCCAATCTTTTCGACTTTGCCGCTGAATTTGCGGTCCGGATACGCATCGACATAAATATCGACGTCTTGCCCGACTTTCACGTCTTCAATATCGGTCTCTTCAATGTTCGCCGTCACCCACAAATCGTTCAAATCAAACCCTCGGGCAAGCGGCGTCCCCGCGGCGACAACCGAGTCTTTGACCGCGTTTTGCTGCACGATGGTCATCCGATGAGGCACTGTCACCGGCACCGTCGTTTTGCCGTCAAACACCTGACCGATTTCTTCCCCGGCTGAGAACGTTTTTCCCGTGTCGCCCCGCCAGGATGTCAGTTTTCCGGACAGCGGCGCCGCAACCGAGATGACCTGGCCGTCGATGCGGGCGTTGTCTGTTTTAATGTAATTCGTCGCTTCGTTCACATAGTAGTAAGCGGCAAAGCCGCCGCCGACAAGCAAAATGAGCACAATGATGTTCAGCGCCACCAATCGTTTCACGTTCACTGTCTATTCCTCCCCGAGTAAAATCGCTTTGATTTTTTCATGAAGATGCAAAAACTGTTCAATCTCCTCTGGAGAGACGAGTTCTTGAATGTGGCGAAGCCGCCGGCGCAGCACCGACTGCTCGCCAAACGCTTCCGACACTGTCTCTTTTCCTTTTTCCGTCAAACTCAAAATGACCGCGCGCCGATCTTGCTTCGACGGCTCGCGGACAACAAGGCCGGCGCCGACGAGCCGATCGACCGTGCCGCTGACGTTGCTGTTGCTTAAGTTTAATTTTTCCGCCAAGTCATTCAGGCGAATATGTTCTGTTTTCAACAGCGTATATAAGACGATCAGCTGCACCTCTGTCACCCCGACGCGAGCCGCGTCCTCGCGGATGAGGCGGTAAAGCGCCTTTTGCGTCCGGAAGACGGCGTACATGATGTCCCGGCTGATTCCTTCCATTCATCCCCCCTCCTTGCCTCATCTTTCTTGTTGGAATAGTTTCAATACGAATTATTCCTGCACGAAATATGATTATAACATGAAAACAGGGAAAATCAACTATATTGTTTCATGTCTTTTTGAGAAAACATACGCAACGAAAAAGAGTCCAACCGGATGTTTTGCATCCAGTTGGACTCTTTTGCCAACTCCTCATTCGTGAATCCGCGCCGCGGTTGCCGTCGGCTGAATGCAGTTTCTCAACCACGCTCCACCAGGTGGGTGTTCGCAGAAGCGTTCCTGTCGTCCCCGCAGACGAATAAGGGGCATGACATTCCCGCTTCAATGTAGAACTCCCTTTTGATTGCCATCGGTTGAAACTTCATTCTACAACGCACAACGCAGCAGCGGATTGGTGATTATTATCATACACAATCTTTCTTCGTTTGACAAGGGGGACGTTTATCCAGTTTTTTCAAACCGGATACACCCCGTGTTTCCGCTCAGAAAAGACGATGTACTTGGACATATACGCGTCAAAGCGGCGGATAAGCTCGTTGCGCAAATCATTCGGCGCGACGATGCCATCAACGACCAATTCAGAAGCGAGCCGGTAGATATCGATGTCGCGCCGGTATTCCTCGCGTTTTTGTTCGACAAACGCCGGCCGCTCTTCCGGCGGCAGCTCGGCGATTTTGTTCGCATAAACGGCGTTGACGGCCGCCTCCGGCCCCATGACGGCGATTTGCGCGTTCGGAAGCGCGAGGCAGCAGTCCGGTTCAAACGCCGGGCCGGCCATGGCATACAACCCGGCGCCGTACGCTTTGCGGACGATGACCGAGATCTTCGGTACGGTGGCTTCCGACATGGCGGCGATCATTTTCGCCCCATGGCGGATGATGCCGGCCCGCTCGACCTTCGTGCCGATCATAAAGCCAGGGACGTCGGCCAAAAACAGAAGCGGGATATGGAACGCGTCGCAAAGCGTGATGAATTTCGCCGCTTTATCAGCCGAATCGTGGAACAAGACACCGCCTTTGACGCGCGGCTGGTTGGCGATGATGCCGATCGGCTGGCCGTTAAGGCGCGCCAGTCCCGTAATGATTTCCGGCGCAAACAGTTTTTTGATTTCGCAAAACGATCCTTCGTCAATGATCCGCTCAATCAAATCATACATGTTGAACGGCGCATTTTGGTTTTCCGGCAAAATGTCTTCGATCGTTTTGTCGAACGATTTCGGCGGCTTCGCCTCGACCACCGGCGGTTTTTCGCCGTAATGGGACGGAAAATATGACAAATAACGGCGCGCATAGGCAATCGCTTCTTCTTCGGTTTTCACGAGCACGTCGCCGCAGCCGGAGACGGTGCAATGCATGCGAGCGCCGCCCATCTCTTCGAGCGTGACTTTTTCCCCAATCACCATTTCCGCCATGCGCGGCGAGCCCAAGTACATCGAGGCGTTGCCCTCGACCATGATGACGATGTCGCAAAACGCCGGAATATAAGCGCCGCCGGCTGCTGACGGGCCAAACAACAGGCACACTTGCGGCACTTTGCCGGACAGCTTCACCTCATTGTAAAAAATGCGCCCTGCCCCGCGCCGGCCGGGAAACATTTCGAGTTGGTCCGTAATGCGGGCGCCGGCCGAGTCCACCAAATAAATGATCGGGCAGCGCAGTTTTTCCGCTGTCTCTTGAATGCGGATGATTTTTTCGACCGTGCGCGCTCCCCATGAGCCGGCTTTGACCGTCGAATCGTTCGCCATCACGCAGACGGTGCGGCCGTTGATTTTGCCGATCCCGGTCACCACCCCGTCAGCCGGCAGGCCATCCGCCAAACAGTTGGCAAACAAGCCGTCTTCCACTTCCAAGCCATCGTCAAGCAGCAAATTCAGCCGCTCGCGGACAAACAATTTCCCTTGGGCCGCATTTTTTTCATGATATTTTGGCGCCCCGCCTTTCTTGATTTCCGCCGCTCTTTTCTCCAGCTCCGCTGCGAGCGTGTCTTGCTGATTGGCTGTTTCCTTCATCTCTTTGTTTCCCCTCCTTGTTTTGATAGATCTTGCTGTTCCATCCCGCGTGTTCGGCCGGGAGCACGGTTGGGGCCGTTTTTGGCTGTCGTGCCAATGTCGGTGCAGAACAAGCGCTCCGTGCGGCTTTTTCCTTATCCAAACAGCCTCATCCTGCCCAAGCGCAGGCTTACTCCCCTTTGTACACAGGCTTCCGCTTTTCTTTAAACGCCTGCAGACCTTCCAGACGGTCTTTCGTTGGGATTGTCGCCTCATAGGCGAGCTGCTCAATTGCGAGGCCCGTCTCCAAATCAACGTTGAATACGCTTTGGATCGCCCGTTTCGCCTGGCGGACGGCTATCGGCGCATTGTCAGCGATTTGCTGCGCCAATTCAAGCGCCCGATCCATGAGCTCGGCGCGCGGCACGGCGTATTCGACAAGGCCGATTCGCTCGGCTTCCTGCGCTGTAATCCGTTTGGCGGCAAAAATCAACTCTTTCGCTTTGCCGAGACCGACAAGGCGCGGCAGCCGCTGCGTCCCCCCCGCTCCCGGAATGATGCCGAGCGACGTTTCCGTCAGCCCGAGCTGGATATCGTCGGCGGCAAACCGGATGTCGCAGGCGAGCGCCAGCTCAAGCCCCCCGCCAAAGGCCGAGCCGTTTAACGCGGCAATGACCGGCTGCGGCACTTTCTCGACCTCGTTGATCGTTTTGCTGATTAAAGCGACGGCCTGACGGACTTCGGTTTCGTTCATCCCTGCCCGCTCTTTCAAATCGGCTCCGGCGCAAAACACTTTGTCTCCGGCCCCGGTCAACATGACAACGCGCACGTCTTTTTGAAATTTGATTTCTTGCAAAAGCGCACCAAGCTCCAACAAAAGCGCTCTAGAAAGCGCGTTGGCTGCTTCCGGGCGGTTTAATGTCACAATGGCGATGCCGTTTTCTTGTGTTTCAAACGATACAAGTGCGCTCACGTTTTCTCCCCCCCCTTATGATCCAACCGTTTGCAAATACCGGCTCGAAAGCGGGCGGCCGATTTTGTCGCGGATAAACAACGCCGCTTTCGTCAGCTGCTCGACATCGATGCCGGTTTCAATCCCCATGCCGTGAAGCATATATACTAAATCATCAGTGGCGACGTTTCCCGACGCTCCGGGAGCGTACGGACAGCCGCCAAGGCCGCCAAGCGAGCTGTCAAACGTCGTAATGCCCATCTCCATCGACACCAAAATGTTGGCAAGCGCCGTTCCTCTTGTATCATGGAAATGCATGGCAATCCGTCCGGCCGGAAAGCGGCGAAGCACCTCAGCAAGCACGTCCTCCACTTGCTTGGGCGTCGCGACGCCGATCGTATCGCCAAGCGACAGTTCGTCAACCCCCATCGCCAACAACCGATCCGCCACCATCAGCACTTGATCGACGGCAACTGCCCCTTCATACGGGCAGCCAAAGACGGTGGAAACGTAGCCGCGCACCGTTTTGCCTGCTTGTTTTGCCGTTTGCACGACCGCTTCCAGCACCGGAAATGTGGCAGCGATTGTTTTGTTAATATTTTTTTGGTTGTGCGTTTCGCTCGCTGACATAAAGACGCCGACTTCGTCAATCCCCGCGGCCAACGCCCGCTCAAGCCCTCTTTCGTTCGGCACGAGCGCCGCATACGTGACGCCGGCTTTTCGGCCGATGCCGGCTGCGACCTCAGCGGCATCGGCGAGCTGCGGGATCCATTTCGGATGGACGAAGGAAGTCACCTCAATGTACGACAGCCCCGTTTCGGACAATAAGTTGATCCACGCGATTTTATCGGCGGTCGCGATCGGCGCTGCTTCGTTTTGCAGGCCGTCGCGCGGGCCGACTTCTTTGATCGTCACCTTCGCCGGCCATCGGCTCATGCTCTGCTCCCCCTTTATTCAATCTCGACAAGCACGTCGCCTTCGTTTACGAAATCTCCTTCCTGCACGTGGATGTGCTTCACGACGCCGGACGCCTCAGCCGCAATCGGAATCTCCATTTTCATCGATTCTAAAATGATGACATCTTGGCCTTCTTCTACATGATCCCCGACAGCCACCAACAATTTCCATACACTTCCAGCCATTGTTGCCGTTACTTGGGTCATCGTGTCTTCCTCCGTTTCTGCTTCATTTTGCTTTTGCTGGCTTCCAATGCTTCGAAAGGAAATCGGTCGTCGTATCCCCCGCTTGAAACGCCGGATGGGACAGCACGGCCTCAAGCAGCGGAATGTTCGTTTTAATCCCTTCCACGCGATAGTGTCGAAGCGCTTCGAGCAAGCGTTCAATCGCCGTTTGCCGATCCGGTCCTTTGGCGATTAGTTTGGCGATCATCGGATCATAAAACGGCGTAACCGCGGCGCCGCTTTGAACCGCCGTTTCATGACGAATCCATTCGCCTTGTGGGGCGGAAAACGCCGTAATGCGGCCGGGCGACGGGTAAAACGTGTTCGGGTCTTCGGCATAAATGCGCACTTCAATGGCGTGTCCATCGCGGCGGATGTCTTCCTGCTGATAACGAAGCGGCTCGCCGGCGGCAATGCGCAGCTGCTCTTCGACAATGTCGATGCCGGTGATTTCTTCCGTCACCGGATGTTCAACTTGCAGGCGTGTGTTCATCTCCAGAAAATAAAAGTTTTTTTGCTCATCGACAAGAAACTCGATCGTGCCGGCGTTCGCATAGCCGATATGGCGCGCGGCCCGCACGGCTGCTTCGCCCATTTTCCGCCGTGTTTCCTCATCCAAAAACGGCGACGGCGCCTCTTCGACCACCTTTTGATGGCGGCGCTGGATCGAACACTCGCGCTCCCACAAGTAGACGCAGTTGCCGTAGGAATCAGCGAGCAGCTGAATTTCAATATGGCGCGGGCGATCGATATATTTTTCGATATACATCGTCCCGTCGCCGAAAAACGAAGCCGCCCGTTTTTGGCTTCCTTCAAACGCCTGGCGCAGCTCGGCTTCGTCGCGGGCGATATGCATGCCGATGCCGCCGCCGCCGGCTGACGCCTTCAGCATGACTGGATACCCAATCGAAGCCGCCGCTTTGGCCGCTTCATCGGCGCTATCAAGCGCAAAGGAGACGCCTGGGACGATCGGCACGCCGGCTTGTTCCATCGTCCGCCGCGCTTCGATTTTGCTGCCCATCGCCGCGATGACGTCCGCCTTCGGACCGATGAAGACGATTCCTTCTTCCTCGCAGCGGCGGGCAAACGCTGGATTTTCCGACAACAGCCCGTAGCCGGGATGGATCGCCTCCGCTTTCGCCGTTTTGGCAACCTCTATGATTTTTTCGATATTTAAATAGCTTTCCGCGACGCGCGGCTTGCCGATCAAATACGCCTCATCCGCGAGCGAGACGTGGAGCGAATCCGCATCCGCTTCGGAATAGACGGCGACGGTCCGGATGCCGAGCTTTTGGCACGTGCGGATGATGCGGACGGCGATTTCGCCGCGGTTGGCAATCAACACTTTCGAAAACATCGTCTCACCCTTTCTTAAAAGTACAGGTGCCGGCGCCGGACGGTTCGTCCGCCCGGCGCGGCGGTTTAGGCTTAGGTTGTTAAGCCGAGGCGCTGTTTCGCCATTTCCCGCAATTTGAATTTCTGAATTTTCCCAGATGCCGTCATCGGGTACGAGTCGGTAAATTCGATATAACGCGGGATTTTATGCCGGGAAATGTTGCCGCGGCAAAACTCGCGAATCTCCTCAGCGGTCGCCGTTTCGCCGTCTTTTAAGATGATCCACGCCATCACTTCTTCACCGTATACCTCATCCGGCACGCCGACGACTTGAACGTCCAAAATTTTCGGATGTTTGTACAAAAACTCTTCGATTTCGCGCGGATAAATGTTCTCCCCGCCGCGGATGATCATATCTTTCAGCCGGCCGGTGATGCGGCAGTAACCGTTTTCATCCATCGTCGCCAAATCGCCGGTATGCAGCCAGCCGTCTTGGTCGATCGCTTCATTTGTCGCTTCCGGGTTGTTGTAATACCCTTTCATGACATGATAGCCGCGCGTGCACAGCTCCCCTTGCACACCCCGCGGCACTTCCTTGTTCGTGCCCGGCTCAACGATTTTCACTTCCACGCCCGGCAAGGCACGGCCAACCGTTTCGACACGCAGCTCAAGCGGATCGTCGGTGCGCGTTTGCGTGATGACTGGGGACGCTTCCGTCTGCCCGTAGGCGATCGTAATGTCTTTCATCCCCATTTTCTCGATGACCGCCTTCATCACTTCGACCGGGCAAGGAGAACCGGCCATAATGCCCGTGCGCAGCGACGACAAATCGTATTTGGCAAAATCCGGGTCGTTGAGCTCGGCGATGAACATCGTCGGCACGCCGTGAAGCGCCGTGCACCGCTCCGCTTCCACCGTCTCGAGAACCCGCTTCGGATGGAACTCCACAACCGGCACCATCGTCGCCCCGACCGTCACGCATGCAAGCGTGCTCATGACGCAGCCGAAGCAATGGAAAAACGGCACCGGAATGCACAATCGATCGCCTTCGCCAAGTCCCATGCATTGCGCCACTTGGTGGGCGTTGTTGACGATGTTGTAATGCGTCAACATCACCCTTTCGGGAATCCAGTCGTCCCGGACGTGTATTGCATGTTGATCACATCGTGCGGGTCGAGGCTCTCCATCCGTTCATCGAGTTCTTCTTCCGATACGTCGTGCGCCATCGCCAAGATGTCGTTCCATGTAAACATGCCCGGGTGCCGTTTGTCGCCAAGAAAGATCACGTTTTTCAACTTCGGCAGCCGTTTCGATTGCAGCTGTCCGGGCGCCGATGTGCGCAGCTCGGGAACGATTTCATATAAAATATCGATATACGACGAGTCGCGATATTGCTCAATCAAAAAGAGCGTCGTCGAGTCGGACTGCCGAAGCAAATACTCAAGCTCCGCCGCGCGGTAGTTCGTATTGACCGTCACGAGGACAGCTCCCATTTTGCCGGTCGCAAACTGGCAGGCGATCCATTCCGGGACGTTCGTCGCCCAAATGGCGACATGCTCCCCTTTTTTGATGCCAAGCCGCATCAACCCGCGCGCAACGAGGCGGCAATAGTCGTTAAACTGCCGATACGTCAGACGCAAGCCGCGGTCGGCATACACGACCGCCTCGCGATCCGCATATTGCCTGGCTCGCTCTTCCAACAATTTCCCCACAGTCACCGTCAACATCGGCCGTTTCCTCCCCTTTGTCCGAATTCATTGTTATGGATATGCAGGCATTTCCGCTTTTAGCATCCCAGTTGGCGGGCGATGACGAGCCGTTGGATTTCTGATGTGCCTTCGCCGATTTCCATGAGCTTGACGTCGCGCAAGTGGCGTTCGACTCCGTACTCTTTCATATAGCCGTAGCCGCCATGGATTTGGATCGCCTGGTTGCAGACGCGAAACCCCATTTCCGAGGCGAACAGCTTGGCGAACGATGCTTCTTTTGTAAACGGTTTCCCTTGATCCTTCAGCCAGGCTGCTTTGTACACCATGTTGCGGGCAAGCTCAATTTCCATCGCCATATCAGCCAGTTTAAATTGAATGGCTTGAAACTTGGAAATCGACTGACCGAACTGGACGCGCTCTTTTGCGTATTGAAGCGCTTTCTCAAACGCCGCTTGCGCAATGCCGACCGCCAGCGCGGCGATCGAGATGCGCCCGCCATCAAGCGTGTACAAAAACTGTTTAAACCCTTTTTGCGGGTCGCCTAAGACGTTTTCTTTCGGCACGCGGACGTTCTCAAAGACAAGCTCGCACGTATTGGACGCGCGCACGCCCATTTTGTCGTAATTCGAACGAATCGTAAATCCTGGGGAGTCCGTTGGCACGATGAGAGCGGTGATGATGTTTTTGCCGCGCGCATCTTTGCCCGTCACAGCTGTGACAATGACTTGCCGCGCGTATTGGGCGTTTGTGATCCAACATTTTTCGCCGTTGATGACATACTCATCGCCGTCCAGCACCGCGGTCGTGCGCGTGCCGCCGGCGTCCGATCCGGCGTTCGGCTCCGTGAGCCCAAAAGCGCCAAGCGTCTCGCCTTTCGCCATCGGCACAAGCCATTTTTGCTTCTGTTCTTCCGTCCCGAAGTAGTAAATCGGGCTCGCTCCGAGCGACACAGCGGCCGCATAGCTCAACCCGGTGCCGCCGCAGGCGCGGCCGATTTCCTCAACGGCGATGGCGTACGAAATCGTATCGCCCCCAGCGCCGCCGTACTCTTCCGGAAACGGCAGGCCCAACAACCCCAACTCGCCCATTTTGAGAAAGACATCGAGCGGAAAATGCGCTTCTTCATCCCATTTCGCCGCGTATGGGGCAATTTCCTTCTCAGCAAAGTCGCGAACCATTTCTTTAATCATTTGTTGTTCTTTCGTCAATGAAAAATCCATGTTCTCCCTCTCCCCCATAGAAAATGTTCTATCATTTGAACCGACTAGTCGGTTTCAGTAAGGAAACGAGTGTAAACGGTTTTGATTTTTTGAAGCGTTTCCGAAACCGACTAGTTGGTCTGTATACGATCAACAACTTATTCGGCGGCCGGCCGCAACAAAAACCGCGCCGCCGCTGGGTTTTCTGGTGTGCGGAGCACCGCATGCAAAATGAAATCGGCAAAATATGCCGCGATTTCCTCAATGGACAGCGGACCATCCGGATTGTACCATTTGTATGTCCAATTGACCATGCCGATAATGGACATGCCAGTAATCTCCACCGACAGCTCCGGACGAAATTCCCCGGCTTCAATCCCCTCACGAATGACCCGAAAAATGATTTGCTTGAACTCTTCTCGCTTTTCATTGATCGGTTCAGCGTATTCCGGTTTTAAGTACGTGCTTTCCTGGTAAAACACGGTGATGTGTGGTTTATACAAATGAAACACTTTGACAAACGACTGCACGATGGCGTACAAGCGCTCGGTCGGCGTAGGAAAGCCCTCATACGCCTCCTGCGCTTTTGTCAGCGCATACGTGATAAAGACATCATGGATATGGTACAAGAGCTCGTCTTTTGATTTAAAATTATGGTAAAAACCGCCTTTGGATGTGTCGCTTTCGGCAACGATGCGGTCGACCGTCACGCCGTGGTAGCCGTATTTCTCAAACAAATGAAGAGCGGTGTCGATAATGCGGTCTCTGAGCGGTTTGTCAGCCATAGAAAATCCCCTTTGCCATTTATAATACACTATTTTCTGAAAAAGTGAAATATTTTTTGTTTTGCCTTTACCATACCCGAACTGCACCATGATTGTCAACCATTGCTTCTCATGACCAACACGGTCGTACAGGGCCTGCTGATACATAATGGCCGCCATGTTTTCAAATGATAAAGATGGAGGTGGCTTCGATTGGAACCGATGCTATGCCCAAACTGCAAAACGAACCGGACGCGGTTTCATCTCATTGAGCAGCACCCGCGTGCGGTCAAGCTCGATCCGCACACCGGCGACATCGAGCACGAATACACAAACGAAGCGCTCGAACCGTTCCATCTCCCATACCGCGGCCCGAGCTACCGCGTCCAATGCGGCGTCTGCGGGCTGATCGAAGATGCGGACATGTTCATTCAGCGCGCTAAATCGTCTCCATTGAGGTGATTCGATATGGCGAACAAAAAACAAACACCTTCTTCCATCGCTGACCAAAAACAGCTCGTCAACGACAAGGCAAAAGCGATGCGGGAGCACGGCGGCGAGCACATTCGCCGCGGCACGCCCAACGGCGCAGACGGACAATAACCGCCAGCCTGCTTTTGTACACAAGCAAGCTGGCGGGACTTCCGCCCTTCTAACGGTACATCGCCCACAATCCGATATCGCGAAAACCAAGGCGATGGTAAATGCGGCCGGCGTCTGGATTGTCATAAAACAAGCACGGCATCTTCCCTTCAGCGAGCAAATCGCAAACGAGCTTCGCCACGATGGTGCTGGCATACCCTTTCCCTCGATGCTCCTGATCCGTGCAGACGCCGACGATCATCGCCGACAATGAGTTTTCCGCTGATGTCGATGCCGCGGCCACCATTCGGCCGTCTTGTTCAATGTAGTACGTTCTAGCTGAATTGGTTTCCATCCCTTTCACCAGCATATCGCGGGACGACGGCCTCGTTTCAAATTCGGCAATGCGGCGCCGCAAGTCGAGAATCCGGTCGACATCGGCCAATTCGGCTTTTTTGACGGCGAACGCCCCCATTTCTTGACGGGCGTATTCATCCGTCCGACACTCGCAAAAGTAAAGCGTTCGCTTCTCCCCAAGCGGCAGCCGCTCTTCGAACTGCCTGGCAATGTCCGCCTTGCCGGACAGCTGGATGGACGATGATGGGGCTGTCTCGCGGATGAGACGAGCAAAGCCATCGGCATCAAAATCGCCAGGCGCGTACGGAATGTAGGAATCGTAATAACGGAGCAGCACCGCCTTCAGCGAGCCGGCATCGTCAAACTGCCCCCAAACGTCTTGGAAATCGGCGTCATAGCCAAACGACTCAATATCGCCGATGATAAATAAATTGAACGACGGATCTTGCCGCAAAAACGAAAATACTTGTTGATCGTCTTCGGCCGTTAACCGGCGAATCATAGAATTCCCCCGCTTTTCGAATGATATTTTTTCCATTATACTATGAATCATCCCTGTTGCCAATGGCATTTGTGGCGTCAAACCGAGAGGACTGCCGATGCCCCTAAGTCTGCATCGGCCAACTGCAAAGAAAGGAGGAAGCCCGCTCTCAAAAAAGCGAGGCGACGATGCCGATGAAGTTTATTGACGATCTGTACGAATACTATAAAGATCGACTGACCGGGGATGAAGAAGATGCCGAAGCGGTGGCGATGTCGATTTTAGATGAACTTAGCCGCCGCGATGTGCTCAAGCTGATTGGTGAGATGACTGATGAAGAGCTGCTCGGCATGTTCGGCTTGTATGTCTTGGAAAGCTTGAAAGCGAAAATGGCTCGCGAAGGCCTCGGTGCAACGCGGCCGCAAGATGCGCCGCGCGTGCATTGACAAAACAAAACAGCTGTCCTCCATGTCATAAGGAACAGCTGCTATGTTGGGCAAATGATGGTTTCGTATTCATCCTATTTCGCGCAGGAGACTCCCACTTCAACGACCAAAGGGAGTAAGTGGGAGAGGAATGCGCGTTCCCCCTTTCTTTTGTGTATGAT
>NZ_ATCO01000102.1:0-45726 GCF_000422025.1 Geobacillus sp. WSUCF1
TGTTCTTTTCGCATTTCTTGCTGTTCTCTACGGATCTCCTGCTGTTCTTTTCGCATTTCTTGTTGTTCTCTTCGGATTTCCTGTTGTTCTTTTCGGATTTCTTGTTGTTCTGCTTCCAGCCGTTTGTGGCTTTCGACGAGGAGGTGCAGCGTGTTCTCGATATGACCAAGGCGGTTGAACAACTGCAAGAGGATCTCTTCGCTCATGGTTGGCCCCTCTTTCATTCTAATTTCCTTCATTATAGCACATATGTTCTTGTCGGACAAGCACGAATGGTGTATATAGGAAAGCGTACAAACATATGATACAATGAATAAACAAACTGACAAGTCCCAGTGCGGATGTCGGCTAGTATGTTTTTAGAAAGGGATCGATGTATGCTTTACGTTTCTCCTGCCAAAATCGCAAGCTATTTTTATCACGAGTGCGAGCGGAATTTTTATTTTCAGTCGTTGGCGAAAGAACGGCGCAGCGAGCTCGATGTGCCGGAAGAGCTGTTTGAGCAGCCTGCGGTTCATGAGAGCGTGCTGCGCCGAGGGGTTGAGTGGGAAGAGGAAGTGATTACGACCTATTTGGCCGGCCAAGTGCAGATGGGGAAGCGAGAGCCTGGCGCACCGATTTCCCACTGCTATTTGGATGGAGAGGAGACGATCCGCGAGCTGAAGCAGCCGAGCAAGCGCTATTTATACCAGCCGACATTGATCGCGCCGCCGCGCTTTTACGAACGGTACGGGTTGGATCTGAAAGTGATCCGATTTGCGGCGTGTCGTCCGGATTTGATTGAGTGCATTCCGGGGCAAAACGGCTTTGTGTTCCGCATCATCGACATCAAATCATCAGATGTGTTAAAGATTTCCCACCGCGTGCAAACGGCGCTGTACGCGTTGATGTTGTCCTCGGTGTTAGAGGAGCACGGTGTTAAGGGCAGCGTCGATTTGCGCGAAGCCGGGATATGGACGTACAAAACCGAGCAGCCGCAGCTGACAGATATCGGACAGCTGCTTCCGTTTCTTGAGCAGTTTTTGGCTAGCGAATTGACGGCGCTGGCTGGGAAGCAACTTGATGAGCTGTTTTGGCATTTGGATTATCGCTGTGAATGGTGCCCGTTCTATGATTACTGTTTCGACAAAGCGCGGAAACAGTCGCATATTTCCCTCGTTCCGTACTTATCGAGTCATGCGTCCCGCTTTATCCGCGAGCGGCAGCTTCCGGAGACGATCGATGAGTTTCGCCAACTTCTTGAGCGTCAAGAAACGAGACACGTCCTAAAACAAAACGCTGGATTGGCGCGTCAACTTCGGCGGCTTGAAGCGCAGCTTGAGGCGATTGCGGAGGAAAAGGTCGTTCCGTATGACCAGGCGGTGACGCATATGCCGATATGGGAAGACATCCGTCTGATTCTCACCGCGCAACGCGATCCGTTGACGGGGAAGATTGCGGCGGCATCGTTGTACCGTGTTGGTGGAACAGACGTGTTTGGAACGGGATCGGAAATGCATCATGTTATTGCTGGTTCTCTGGAAGAATGCGACGCGGTCGGCCGAACGTTTGCCGATGCGCTGGACCGCCTGCTTCAGACGGTGCACGATTACAACCGGGAGCGAGAGTGGCGGTCGCAAAAATCGGTGCAGGTGTATGTCATCGACAACTATGAATGGGACAATGTGCAGCAGCTACTTCAAGCGCTTTTGTTCGATCCAGACTATAACGAAAAAGCTGTTCGGCTGCTGTCGTATTTTCATAGCAGCTCACTAGCAAGTGCCAGCGACCACCCAAGCGAAATGGTTCCGCTTCCTGTCGTTGTGCTGACAACGGCTGTGAGCCAGCTGTTCGCCTTGCCGGCGCATGTCGCGTACCGTCTTGAAGACTTGTCGCGATATATTGCGGCCTACCATGATTCGCCGTTTCTGTACTCGGCGAGTGAGCGTTTTTCATTTCGTTTGACAAACGCCATGAAACTGGATGTGCTGCACGACGCCTGGCAAACGGGGGACGAGGAAAAACGAAAAGCGGTTGAGAAGGAGCTGAGCCGCCGCCTTTGGGCCGCTCACAGCATCATTCAAGGAATCCGTGCGTGGGCCGAGAGCGTCCATCCTTCGCCGCTTATGGTCTGGCCGGAAAAATTTGCGTTTCCTCATTCGGCTGATTACCGTGATCCGCTTGTGTCCAAGCTGGCGTTTATGGCGCGCTATGAGGCGCTATTAAACTACTTGGATATTCGCCAAAAGCGCCTGCTTCCGCTTTCGGAGCGGCTTGAGAACGGAGTGACGCTTCATGTCACGTACCTTGGCGGCGATCGGTTCCGATTGAACAACCGCCAGGCGCTTGAAGCGATCGACCAGAAGGCGAGCTGGCTTTTGACGGAGTGCAATGAGGAAGGGGAAAAGGCGCAACAGACGTTTCCTGATCATAAGTACGCCAGTGAATGGAAGACGCCCCAACGGGTCAATTTGTACTTTACCCGCATTCGCGCCATCGAAGATAATGGCAAGACAGCTGAACTCGAGCTCGAGTTGCCCAAATGGCTCGACCGGTTCCCGCTTGTGGAAGGAGAGGAGTATTGGCTGTCGCTTCGGCATGCGGATTTTACCACCCCGCGCGTCTTGCAGGCGTTGCAACAGTTGGATAAGGACAATCATCGCATCTTGGACTTAGTTCGCGATCCGATTCGCTATCGGAAAACGTTTCGTCCCAACTGGGATGCAGAGGAAGTCAAGGCGCTTCTCCGCCGAAGCGGGTTGACAAAAAGCCAGCGCCAGGCGTTTCTCCACTTTCTCCGCCATACGTTGACGCTCGTCTGGGGGCCGCCTGGCACCGGGAAAACGCATTTTATTGCCGTCGCTCTTCGGTTGCTGATGGAAATGTATGAAAAACGGGGGCGAAGGCTTGCCATTCTTGTTTCGGGCTTCACCCATGCGGCGATCGAAAACGTTCTGCGCAAAATTCAGGAGCTTGCGCCGCGGCGCAGCGTCCATATCGCGAAACTTGGCGAGATTCAGACGGAAAACGCCAAAGGAATCGCCGAGGTGGCAGACCGTGACCTTCTCGGATGGTTTGGCAGCGGCGGCCATCGGGTGCTTGGCGCCACGCTGTACGGCATTCAAAGAGCGTATGAAAAAGGCTGTCTAGAAGAGTTTGACGTCGTCATTCTGGATGAGGCGTCGCAAATCCGCGTGGCCGATTCACTGTTGGCGCTGCGCCATGTCAAAAAAGCAGGCAGGCTGCTTATCGTCGGCGACCATTTCCAGCTGCCGCCAATCATTCAAGGGACGTATGCGGCCGCGGAAGGGGAACCGCACCTGTTCGACTCGATTTTCCGCCTGCTGTTTGACGCGGATGTGGAGAAGCGGTATACCCGCCAACTGACGGACAATTTCCGCATGAACGAGGCGCTTTGCCGCTACCCGGCCGAGCGGATTTACAGCTCCCAGTATACCGCGTTCACCCGCCAGATTGCCGAACAAACGTTGGCGCTCGCCGATGCCCCAACTGCCGATGAATGGGTGGAAGCAGCGATCGACCCTGACTATCCGCTTGTCGTCTGCACGTATGACGGCGTGTACGGTGCCCAAGAAAACGAGGCGGAAGCGCGCTGGGTGGCGAGCATCGCGAAGGTGTTGCGGGAACGGCTTCTCGACAGCGAGGAAAAACGGTACGATGACTCATCAGAAGGCGACCAAGCGTTTTGGCGCCGCGGGCTGTTTATCATCTCGCCGCATCGGGCGCAAATCCGCGCCATTCGCCGTGAGCTTGAACACCAAGGACTGCGTCCGCCGTTTTTCGTCGATACGGTTGATAAAATGCAAGGGCAAGAAGCGGATACGGCGATCATCAGCTACGGCGTCGCCGATCCGGAACTGGCTGTGATGGAAGGGGAGTTCATCTACAGTTTGAACCGCCTCAACGTGTCGCTCACGCGGGCGCGGAAAAAGGCGATCCTCTTCCTCTCGCGCCAACTGATGTCGCCGCCGCTTCAGGTGATCGGCAACGAGGAATACCGTGAAGGAGTCAACTTTATGGTTGGGCTTGAGCAGTACGCTTTACGTCATGGGGAAGCGCAAACGTTTATGGTCGACGGTGTTGCGCTGCAAATGTACCGAGTCAGTCGTCCGAAGATGGAAAACATGGACACTCTATGAAGCTGCTGAGTTTGACAGGAAAAAAGGATGAATCAAGGCGCTGTTCAACTTGAGAAATTCTTTGATGCATCCGAGAATCCCCCATTTTCTTACTCAAAAACCGCATAAGCAGTCACCATCCGCCATGCCGCCTTCTCCGTTTGTTGGCTCGTTTTGTTTTCTGTGCCGGAGGAGGGAGGGCATGGCGATTTTTTTGGACGGCCAAGTCATCTATATAATTGTTATTTTGTTACATATTGCCGATAGGTCGTAACGCCTGTAAAATGATTTTGTAAGAATCGGAGAGAAGAACGCTTTTTGCCATTCCAGTGAATAATCAGATGAACAGCGAAGGGGACGAATGGAACGGATTGGATTTTTCTTAGCAACAGATGACTTTACACAATAGAAAGCGCGGGTGAGGGACGTTGTATACCGTTTTTGAGACGTTGTTTTCCTTGATTAACAAAATCGGAAATGAAGGTTTTACTGATTTGTTTCTTTATTTTCAGTTTAGTTTGTTTTTGGTGATGGCTGTTTGGCAGTTTGTCCGCATTCATAGGGAGATTGCGGTGATGAACCAGTTGAAGCCAAAGCTTTTGGAATTAAACCGTCCTTTAGATGGAAGCGTCTACGAGATTGATCAGGCCATTCACAATCTTTTTGCCCAAGTGAAAAAGTCGAAATATAAAGAACTTTGGGAGCGGTATTATAATCGCGTGTCGCAGAAAAATGAGGATGAGCGTATTAATGTAGAGCCGTTTTTTGGATTTGATGTGATGTACCATCATATGGGCTACCGAACATTGATGGACATGGGGGCGGGCATTCACGTCAGTCTCGGTGTTCTTGGCACTTTCGTTGGTCTCTCGGTAGGATTGGCTCAATTGCATGTCAGTGATACAGAAATGTTGCGGTCTGGAATTGATAGTTTAATAAATGGGATGAAAGTCGCCTTTTACACTTCTGTATGGGGCGTGTTGCTTTCTTTAATATGGACGATGTTCGACCGATGGATCAGTGGCGTGCTTGAGCGCAATATCGACTGGCATTCCGAGCGGCTTGACTTTTTGCTTAGCACCGATGATGAGGAGCTGTTTCTTAACCGTTTAGAAAAGTTATCACGTCATCAGGCTGACCATCTGAAGACGCTGCTGACTGATGCGCTTGAAAGGGCGATGCAGCCGATCGCTCTATCGCTTCAGCAGTCGCACGGCAGCCTGCAGCAAGCGTTCGGTCAGCTTCATGACCAGTTCGCCCAGCTGCATGAAGGGATGGAGACGCAGGCGAAGCTGCTTGAGTCGCAAATTGAGTTGACAAAAAGTACAAGCGCCGATGTGACGAGTCGGCTTGTTGATGAGATTACAGGCGGGACACAACAGTCAATTGGAAAGTTTAGCGAGTTTGTCCAACAATCGCAAGTGCTTCACTCAGAAATGATGAAAACGATTGAGTCATTCACAAGCCGTTTTGCTTATACGGAAGAGCGACAGGCGATGACGCTTGAGCGGACGGAAAAAATGTTTGCGCAATTTGAGAAAATGGCTGCAGAACTTGAATTAATGAAGGAAAGTTATCAAAAAACGGCGGGGATGATGAACGGATTAGGAGAAACATTTTACCAGTTGCAGCAGCTGACAAAAGACCAGCTTCCAGTTCAGCAAGAAGTGATGCGGAGCAACCAGCTGTTGGCTCAGAAGTATGATCATTTGGCAGAACAGTTCACCCGATTTAATGCGGAAGTGGAAACACAGTACAGCCAGCTGCTTGAGCGGCTTGTCCATGCATCGTCCTCACTTTCCGGCTCGTTTCAAACGATGGCGAACAAGTTTGAGGAGTCTCTCCGCATTCAAAAAGAATCGCTGCATGATTCGCAGCAGCTGCTCGGCGATGTCCAGTCGGCTGTGGCTGCGCTGTCCCCGCTCGTTTCCGAATTGCGCGAAACGTTCAATCGCGTTCGCGAGCTGAAGGAGCAGCTGCTTAAAATGCAGGAAGCGCAAAAACAGCTTCTTCCAGAGCTTGTGCAGCTGCGCACGCAAACAAATGAAACGGTGGAGGAAGCATTACAAACAACGAAAGTGTACATGCATGAGATGACAGAGCAAATCGCGACGCTGCAGCAAAACTGGGCGATGACGAAAGAACAGTTGGCGAAGATTACAGAAGCCCTTCATCTTTCAATGAAAGATTTTGCGGAGAACATTGACAGCGGTCTAAGCAAAACGTATCAACACTTTGATGAGACGTTGACAAAAGCCGTTCAGGAAGTGAGCGGGCTCGTTTATCAGTTCAGTGAGGTTCAGAACGATTTCATTGAGAATATGGAAGACTTAGTCGATCATCTGGATAAATGGAAAGCAGGGGCTTCAACATGAAATATCGGAGACGGACGGAAGTTAATTATTGGATGTCCTATGCGGATTTAATGAGCGCCATGTTGATGGTGTTTGCCTTGTTGTTGATGTTTGTCATCCTTGACTACCGTGAATTGTTAGAAGAGAAAGAAAAACAAATTGAAGAGGTTGTCAGCGTCAAAACGGAGATCATTCGGGCTTTAACAGAAGCGTTTAAAAAGTCGAATATGGCCATTGAGGTCGATCAGCAAACAGGAGCCATCCGCTTTCCCGGCAGCATTTTGTTTGAATCGAACTCGGCGGAAATTTCTCCGGAGGGGAAGGCGTTTTTGCAACAATTTATTCCTAAGTATATGGGGATTTTATTGCAGGATCGGTTTAAAGATGAAATTTCAAGTATCATTATCGAAGGACATACCGACCGAAATGGGACGTACATGTACAACATGTCTTTGTCACAGCGACGGGCATACGCCGTTTTAGAGTATATTTATAGTAAAGAGTTTCCTAATTTTAAAGAGCGGGAGCTGTCGAAAAAGTACATTACTGCAAATGGCCGGAGCTTCAGCAATCCGCTGACGGATGAAAACGGCAAGTATGATCCTGACCGATCACGCCGGGTTGAATTTTTATTCCGTCTTAAGGACGATGAAGCAATTAAAGCCATTGAAAAGTTGGTGAACGAATGAAGTATGAGTATGAACCGGTATTGCTGAAACGATGGCTACGCGAAGTGCGTCCGCCTCTTTTGGAGAAAACAATGGAAAACAGCAATGAGAAATATCGGGGGCTGCTCGAACGGCTGTCCGACCAGTTTGCGGGGCTAGTCGATGCACCGTCTTCGGCATTCGAACAATGGGTCAAACAGTTGTCGAGGCGGGAAAAGCTTCTTTTGCCAAACTTATATAAAAAAGAGCTTCCGGAAGAGATGAAAAAAGCGATGATTGATGTGATCCAGCAACACGTTCGTCATGAGCGCCGCCTTTTTCGTGTGTTGGTCGATGTGGTGTATGAAACATGTGATTTGGATGAAATTTGGAAGCTTTTACGCTATGCTTATGCCTCTCATATCGAAAAAATTGAAAAAAGAATGGAAAAAGAAAAGAGCGAAAAATGGCGGCGTTATTTGTCAAGCAAAGACCCGATTGTATATTTGGCGACGACGGCGTATGAAAGCGAGAAAGGCATTTTAGAGGAATTGGAGACGTTTTATTTAACGAAAAATTTCCCGTTGTTTAAACTCGTGCTGATGGAAATTTTCCAGCTGGCCGATGAATCGTTTTTTCTCAAAGAACAAGAGTTGTACCGGGATATGTTTGTTTCTTCGACAAATGAGCAGCAACAAAAAATGGCGAACGCATTGATCAAAAAGTGCAAACTGAATCACGTCAAGCCGCTCGGAAGATTGATATTTGAAAAGTTGCAAACGTATCACAGAAAACCAATGCTATGGAGATATGTCGGGGAAGAGGAAAAGCAGCGGTTTGCTCAGTGGATTATGAGGTTGGAATTGAAAGACTTTTTTGGCGGCGTGAATAAAAACCATGAACGGTTTCAATATTGGGAAAAGTTTATTCCAAAGCTAGAGGATGTCGTTGTGACGGATGAACGCACGACGTTGATTATGTATTTTCATGACGTTGTCATTATGGAAGTGCTCGGAACTGGGGCGGTTTATATTTACCGCGCCGACGTATTCCGGCGCCATTTTCAGCCCAAAATCGACCGGATGCTCGCCGAACGCGAGCAGTTTGCCAACAAGGCGTGGCGAAAAGTGCGGGAAGTGAAACGAACCGAGCTGATGGATAGAGATTTGACAATTCCAGGCGGCTGGCTGCGCCATAACGGTGGGTGGCAATGGAAATTTGATGAATGGCTTCGCCGCGAACTCGGCTGGGAGGTAAGAAGGGATGTTCTTCTTCAAAAAGAAACGGAAAATGATGAAGGCAGTTTTGACGCCGAATGAGGATGGGATTCATTTTTCGTTTCAGTTGCATGACGGCAAAACCGTCGCCGAACTGAAGCTGCCTATGGCCAAAGAAGACATCGAAAAATATTACAAAGTGCAAGGATTTCAGCAGTATGTCGCTTGGGAGGAGCTTTACGACTCGGGCGTTCTTGTCGATTCGACTTTGCCGTATAGCGAGTATTATGAATTGCTGAAAGACGAAAGCGCCAAAGAAGTGCTCCAACATTTAGGGCTTCCCGTTGTTGAGGAGCAAGTGGGCGGAAAGCTCTCACTTCGTTCGTTGCCGCATGAAGCGGACTTAGTTTTGCAACTGTTTGATGCAGGCGGGCGCAACTTAGATCGGGTTGGGAAGCAGGCCGGGGCGATTTATGTGCTGCCAGACCGTCTCATGCTGCTCCCGGAACGCGTATATCGGCTGAAACAAGCGCTTTTGGATCGTACGAATCAGGATATGAAAAAATCGGCATTTGCCAACAGCTGGCCAACGAAGCAGGAATTGAACTTGAACACTTTTTACAAAACGAAACGTATCACGTCGTTGATGCGTACGATATAGACGTTGCTGTGCACCGCCATGACCATATCGAGCTTGTCGTTAAAGGACGAAATGAGGAGGAAACCCGCCATCTTCAACGACTGCAACGGGTCAGCAGCATAAAAAAAGGCCATGGGCGCAGCCGTTTCGTCAGCACGGAGCAGGTTCATGCTGATATGATGCATTTGCAGCAAAAACGGCATATTACGGGAGAAGAAGTGCCGCTGTTTTTGGAAAATCCGGCGGCCGTCTTGCCTGAGCATGATTATTTATTTGATTTGGACCAGTTTTCAGAACGTGTCCGCGGCCTTATCCCGATTGAACGGGTTCGCCCTTTTTTTCATGAGCGGACCGGAATGCAATGGTTTGATGAGGAGAGCGGGCATACTGTTCCGTACGATGAGACGTTATTGCGCGAACTGATGGAAAAATATCCGGATCAGCAATATGTCGAATACAACGGCAAATGGATTTACCTAGATCCTTTATTGCGCCGGAAGCTGCTGCAGCTGCCGAAAGACGCCGATGAAGCGTTGAAGCGCCGGTATATTCTTGATATTAAAGATAACGAAGAACAACTTGAATACAAGATGGACAGCGCCCAAGGGGCACCATGCCGGCGCTATCCGGTTCCATCCGGGCTGCAAGCGGAGCTTTTTCCGCATCAAATCGAAGGCTTTGAGTGGCTCTGTCACTTGGCAGAGCAAGAAAGGGGCGGCCTGCTTGCCGATGATATGGGGCTTGGAAAAACAATTCAGGTCATTGCGTTTTTGTTGCATCAAAAAGCAAATGGGCGGTTGAAGCCGACGTTGATCGTCCTGCCGATAGCCCTGATTGAGAACTGGGTGGCGGAAATCGAAAAGTTTGCCCCAAGCTTGTTGGACGGTTTATATATTCATAAAGGAAGAGGACGGCTGGCTTCGTCGCAGCTCATTTCACAGTTTGATATCGTTTTGACAAGCTATGACACGCTCAAAATGGACCAGCTTCTGTTGGGGAAAATTGAATTTCAAGCGATTATTTGTGATGAGGCGCAAAACATTAAATCTCATACTAGCCAGCGCTCACGCGCCATTCGCGCCATGCAAGGACGTTTCCGTTTAGCGATGACCGGCACGCCGGTCGAAAATAGTTTAGACGAACTTTGGGCGATTATGGACTTTGTCCAGCCTGGTGCTTTAGGCTCTCTAAAAGAATTTCGCTTCCGCTATGCAGAAACGTCGGACTATGATGCGTTGCTTGTGGCCCTACAACCGTACTATTTGCGCCGCACGAAGCAACAAATTCTCGATGGCCGTTTGCCTAAAAAACACCTTGTTCCGCCGATTTATGTTGAAGCTTCACCCATACAGAAGGAAATTGCCCGGTCAATGTTGGCCACAAAAGAGATGGGTCAGGTCGCCATTTTGAATATGATTACGAGACTTCGTCAACTGTACGGCCATCCCGGTGCGGTCATTCCGAAATATGAACAGCTCTCTTATCAAGAAGTGCCGAAGCTGAAAGAAACGATGCATATCATTGAAACGATTCGGCAAAAGGGAGAGAAAGTGCTCATCTTTACTGAATTTCGCAAACTGCACTCTCTTTTAAAACGAATCTTTATGGAGACATACGGCATTTCTGTTCCAGTGATTGATGGCGATGCGAAAAATCGGCAATTGATTGTCCGGCGCTTTAACGAAATGCAAGGCTTTGGCATTATGATTTTATCCCCAAAAGCGGCCGGCGTCGGCTTGACGATCACAAGTGCCAACCATGTGATTCATTACACACGATGGTGGAATCCAGCGGTCGAAAATCAAGCAACTGACCGTGCATATCGCATCGGCCAGCAAAAGGACGTGTATGTCTACCATATTATTACGAGGGACAGTTCCCACTTTCCGCAGGGGACAGTAGAGGAATTGATGCATGAATTGCTTGAAAGCAAGCGCCATTTAGCCGAAAATGTCATTATTCCGTTTAATATGAGCGAGATCCAGCAAGCGGTCGCTGAGAAGGCGGTGGGGCGAAGACAGCTTGTGTAAAGAGCCGTTTTCGTGTCCGATCGGCGGATTCTCTTGTCTGACAAGGGAATCGCTCCGTATGAAACGTTCTACGCTCCGCTTCCGTTTGCAGGAGGCGGGGATATTTTTTAGCTAAGAGTTGTGGCAGGAAAACGGTTTGCCATGGCGAAATATTGGAAATACGATCTCTTTTTCGTGGACAAAAAACGTTGCGGACAAGATGGCGGAGGGGGAGGGAGGGCGTGCCATGCAAACGTCGGTGGGAGAAGGAAACAGGTAGCGGATGCAAGGCTTGAAGCGGTAAAGAAGCTCTTTCCGGAAGCGGTGGTGGACGGGGACATCGATTGGGATCGGTTGCGGAAGGAACTCGGCTGTGGGGGCCGGGAAGAATCGTATGAGTTCACATGGCCAGGGAAGGCGGAGGCGAGGCGGCTCGCTGAGCTGCCTGCGTCCGGAGTATTGCGGCCGGATCAGGCAGCGAGCAAACAGTGGGAGACGACGAACAATTGGTATATTGAAGGGGATAACTTAGAGGCGTTAAAGCTGTTGCGAGCAACGCATGCAGGAACCATTCAAATGATTTACATCGACCCGCCGTACAATACCGGAAAAGTGCTCACGTACAAAGACAATTGGCGCAAGGGGAAAGCCGTTGTTCCTAGCGGAATCCAGGAAGAAGCGCGCGGCCATGTCGGCTGGCTTAACATGATGTACCCGCGCCTTTGGGTGGCGCGAGAGCTGTTGGCGGAGACAGGGGCGATGTTTATTTCCATTGATGATACAGAACAGGCGAATTTGAAAAAGATGTGCGATGAACTGTTTGGCGAGCGGAATTTTGTCGCCACGTTCATTTGGCAGCGGGCGTTTTCGCCTGTGAATATGAACAAGTTTGCCTCGCGCAACCATGACTTCATCCTCTGTTACGCGAAAAATATCGACCGTTTAGCTTGGTACGGCTTGCCGCGCCATCCGGAAGCGGACGGGCGGTATGCCAACCCAGACAATGACCCGCGGGGGCCGTGGACGTCAGGTGATTTGTCGGTCGGTCCGCCGATTCCGGAAAAGATTTATGAGATTGTGACGCCAAGCGGCCGGGTCGTCTCCCCGCCGAACGGGTATTGCTGGCGGGTGACGAAGGAGCGCTTCACCGAACTGGTGGAAGACAACCGCATTTGGTTTGGCAAAGACGGAAACGGGGTGCCGCGCCTGAAGCGGTTTTTAAGCGAAGTGAAGTCGACGGTGACGCCGCTTACGATTTGGACGCATGACGAGGTGTCCCATTCGCAGGAGGCGAAAAAGGAGCTGAAGGAGCTGTTCGACGGGCTGGCGGTGATGGATTACCCGAAGCCGGTGAAGCTCATTCAGCGCATGGTGGCGTTGACAACGAAGGACAATGACATCATCCTCGACTTTTTTTCCGGCTCGGCGACAACGGCCCATGCCGTCATGCAGCAAAACGCAGAAGACGGCGGCCGGCGGTCGTTTATAATGGTGCAGCTTCCCGAACGGCTTGCGGAAACGTCCGAGGCGTATCGGGTGGGGTTTCGGACGATTTGCGACATCGGCCGCGAGCGCATTCGCCGCGCGGGGGAGAAAATCGTTTATGAAACGGGGAAGACGGAGCTTGATATTGGCTTCCGCGTGTTTCGGTTCGAGAAGAAATCGAAGCAGCCCGCTCGCTAGGTGGACGGGCTGCTTTTCGATTCGGCTGATGAAAAGCGCTTTGGTAAAACAGGCGTTGCGTCTATGTCCGAGTCCCTGATGTCCGTCGTTTCAGGCGCTTTTTACAATGACGGCGCGGCCCAGCGGTGGTCGACAAAGACGTCGTACTCCGCGGCAATCGTTTCTTTGAGCTCCGCTAAAGACGGGATGCCGTCGGCGAACGTGTAGGTGTCAAGGCAAATGAGGGAGTATTCGTCGCCGGGATCAAATACGATGGTGACGACTTCTTCCGTTCCGGCGTCCACTTGCCGGACGGTGTCGCCGTCTTCCGGCTCAACGAGTACGTTTTGGTATGTTTCACGAATCACGTAGTAGCCTTCCCGCAATTGTTCAGTGAATAGATGTTCGATGTCCGTCAGTTCGTGGACGATCATGTTTAGGCCTCCTGATTTGTGAAATTATTCTCAATGTCAGTATACAACGAAATGACGGCAAAGGTAATAGGCGGCGACGGAAGTTTGGAAAGTTGTCATTTTTCTGTTCCGCCGCCGTTTGGGCGGGGCGGAACAGACAAAACAGACGCCCGTGCCGATGGACGCCTGTTCATGTGGTGAAAATCAATCTTTCGCTATTGTGGATGCCGCCGGCTCATAGGTTGGGTCGAGACGGCGCCTTGCAAAGGCGAAGTAGCAAACGATGACGACGGCGGTGATGAGCAACGTCAGCAGCAACTGAGACACCATCGAATCGATAAACAGCATTGAGGCGAGGATCACGAGCAATATGAGAATCGTAAAATAGGTCAAGTGGGGAAACAGCCACATTTTAATTTTTAACGAATCGCTGTTTTCGCGTTCGAGTTTTTTCCGCAGGCGGAGCTGCGAGACGGCGATGGCTAAATAGACGAGCAGCGCGATCGCGCCGGAAGAGTTGACGAGAAACAGAAACACTTTGTCCGGCGAGATGTAGTTCATGATGACGGCGATGTACGCAAACAACGTGCTAGCGATGACCGCCCGCACTGGAACACCGTTTTTGCTCAGCCGCAAAAATGACTTTGGCGCTTCTCCTTTCTCTGCGAGAGAGTAAAGCATGCGCGACGTTGTGTACAGTCCGGAATTGAGGCAGGACAACACGGCGGTCAATACGATAAAGTTCATGATTTGGGCGGCCGCAGGGACGCCGACGTGTTCGAGCACGGCGACAAACGGACTCTTCAACACGCTCGCTGAGTTCCAAGGGAGCAATGTGACGACAACGGCGATGGAGCCGATGTAAAACACTAAAATCCGCCATGTGACCGACTTAGTTGCCTTGGATACTGCTTCTTGCGGTTCGGCTGATTCTCCGGCGGCGATCGTGACGATTTCCGTTCCGAAGAAGGAGAAAATAACGATGACAATGCCAACAAGGATGGAACCGATGCCATGCGGCATCAATCCGCCGTGACCAGTCAAATTTTTTAAGCCGACCGGATCGCTGCCCGGTGCAAGGCCGAAAATGAAGGCCAAACCAAGAATAAGAAAAAGGACAATGCTTGCTACTTTGATGAACGCGAACCAGTATTCAAACTCCCCGTACGATTTAACCGACCAAATATTGGTGAGTGTCATCAATATAGTCAGGATAAGGCTTAGGAGCCATAACGGAATGGAAGGAAACCAATATTGGATGATGGCGGCTCCTGCGTTCGCTTCAATGGCGATGACGATCACCCAGAAAAACCAGTAAAGCCATCCGACCGTAAATCCTGCCCAAGGACCGATTGCTTCATGGGCGTAAGCAGCAAATGAACCACTTGTCGGACGAGCCGCGGCCATCTCCCCGAGCATCCGCATCACGAGAACGACTAAAGCACCCGCTAAGGCATAGGAAAACACAGCTCCCGGTCCTGTCGAATGGATAACAGCTCCACTTCCGACAAACAATCCGGCGCCGATGACCCCAGCGATGGCAATCATAGCCATATGGCGCTCTTTCAATCCTTTTTGCAGACCGGAATCATTCATCCCTATTCCCCCTCTCAAAAAGAGTTTAAATTTTTCAAATAATCTCACTACGCGATTGTTTTTAGTGTATATGGAAAAATTCACTCTACACATTAGACAAAATGCCAACTAAAAATGGAGTTTCATTGGACGATTTGTCAATAGGCGTCTCGGCTATAGAAGGAGTTTAGTTATAAAGTTTCGAATATTTGTGATAATAAAGACAAAGCAAAAGGGGGAGAGGCAAGAATGGAATGCAGCTTTCCTCTTACGGTCGCTGACGTTTTAAGGAGAAAATATTTTGAAAGAGCCGTTGTTGCCGCTGGAAAAGGCGGGTTGTCCAGAATCGTCAAGTGGGTGCATGTCGTCGAGGTGACGAAAATCAGCAATTTGTTACGGGGCAAAGAGTTGATTTTATCCACTGGAGTCGGATGGCGGGAAGATGCTTCGTTGTTTTTATCGCTGCTTCGGCAACTGATCGAATGCGATGCCTCCGGGTTGTGCATCGAACTAGGAACATATGCTTCTTCCATCCCTGATGAAGCGTTAAAACTGGCGGATCAGCACGATTTCCCGATCGTCTTTTTCCTTGAAGAAGTCCCGTTCGTTGAAATCACCCATGACATCCATACGCATTTGATCAACCAACAGTATCAAATGATTTCCCAGCTTGAATCGTATTCCCAAGAGTTAAACAAAAAGCTGTTGACCGTTCATGACCATCGGGAGATTTTAACGTGTTTGCATGATTGTTTAGGCCATCACGTGGCTTTTAAAATGCAGGGCGGGGATGTGGAGTACATTCCATGTCGGCCGAGGCAGAAACGCGAGGCCAGCATCTGTTCGGGGAACAGCGGATGGCCCGTAGATGCGGTCGTCAAGCCGATTTCTTTGTTCGGCGCCGAGTATGCGGAGCTGGCCCTTCTCCCTGACGGCCGCGATGTCAATGAGTTTGACCTTCTCATTTTGGATCGCACTGCGACTGCTTTGGCGCAACACTTATTGCGGAACCTTTATGCTGAGGAGAAACGGCGCACGGAGGAAAACGAGTGGCTGAAAGGATGGCTTGAAGGGGAATACTCAGACCAAGAGATTTCTTCCTTTTTATTGGATCATCATCCCTCTTTTGACAGCCGTCGGGGAGTTGTGTGGGTTTGCAAGGTGGAAAGGCTCATCAAAAAGGAAATTTTGATTTGACATATTTCAAGCTTTTATGTCGTTCGCTATTTGAGCAGCGAGGATTTTTCGTGTTTTCTGTGGAGATAGGCCGGCAGCTGGCGTTTATCGCCCTTGATTGGCGGGGTGAGTCCACGTGGAAAAAGCGGGTCGAAGATGGAATTGAATCCATTAAGGCGTCAGATTTTGTACGGACGCGTCTTCCCTCCTTATCCATAGGCGTTGGAACGTTTGTCAACTCTCTTTCTGCCATGAATCAAAGCTATCGAGCCGCGCTGGAGGCGCTGAAAATTCGAAACCGGTTGAAGGATCAAACGGTCAGTCCATTTTACGAGGATTTGCATTTGTATCGGATGATCATGGTTCTAGATAAATATAGCAATCTGCGCGAAACGGCCTGTCAATATTTAGGGCCGATTATCGAGTACGACAGGAAGTACAATGGGAAGCTGCTAGAAACGCTCAAGGTGTACTTGCAGTGCAACGGCTCGAAACAAGAGACAGCGAAGCGGCTGTTTATTGTCCGGCAAACGTTGTATCACCGTATAGAGAAGCTGGAAAGTTTCCTTGGCCCCGATTTCATGGCGCCTGATAAACGGCTGGCCATTGAGCTGATGATCAAAGCGTACGACTGTTTGATGGATGCGGACGAGATTTCGTACAGACATCGGAATGTGCAGCGTTGGGCTGATTGAGGAGGATCGGACAAGACGACGGATTCGTGAAAAAGCTTTTCGCTTAAAAATATCCTACGGTCGCGGTTGGGAGTGAACGCAGTGGTCAAACTGTGGAGCAAATGTGTTCACCGTTTTTACACTCTGTCTAATGAACAGCATGGTGAATTGAGCGATAATGGCTATAACATGAAACGATTCTAAATAGAGGGGAGTCAAGCGGCGATGAAAACGGAACAACCCCACCAACTGTGGCTCGAAAAAGACGACCGATATATCTGGCATTCGATGAAGCCGTATAACCCACAAGCAACGCTGATTGCGGCCGAAGCGAAAGGCTGCTGGGTGACGGATGCAGCTGGACGCCAGTATTTGGATGCGATGGCGGGGCTCTGGTGCGTCAACGTCGGCTATGGGCGCGAGGAACTCGCCGAAGCGGCGTATGAGCAGCTGAAGACGCTGGCGTATTTCCCGCTCACGCAAAGCCATCGTCCGGCGATCGAGCTCGGGGAAAAGCTCAACGAACTGTTAGGCGATGAGTATGTGATTTTCTTTTCCAACAGCGGGTCGGAAGCGAACGAAACGGCGTTTAAAATCGCCCGCCAATACCATCAGCAACGCGGGGAGCATCATCGGTACAAAATCATTTCTCGCTACCGGGCGTACCATGGGAATTCCATGGGGGCGCTCTCAGCCACCGGACAGGCGCAGCGGAAATACAAATACGAACCGCTCGCCCCAGGTTTCATCCACGTGCCGCCGCCGGATGTGTACCGCGACCCGGATGCGGCGGACGATCCGCGCCGACTGCGGGCGGTAAAGGCCATTGATGATGTCATGACGTGGGAGTTGAGCGAAACGATTGCGGCCGTCATTATGGAGCCGATCATCACCGGGGGCGGTGTGCTCATTCCTCCGGACGGGTATATGAAAGCGGTCAAAGACGTGTGTGAAAAACACGGGGCTTTGCTTATTGTCGATGAAGTCATCTGCGGCTTCGGCCGGACGGGAAAAGCGTTCGGATTTCAACACTACGGCGTCAAGCCGGACATCATCACGATGGCGAAAGGCATTACAAGCGCGTATTTGCCGCTGGCGGCAACGGCGGTTCGGAAAGAGATTTACGAGGCGTTCAAAGGAACAGGCGAATACGACTATTTCCGCCATGTCAATACGTTTGGCGGCCACCCGGCTTCGTGCGCGGTGGCGCTGAAAAACATCGAGATTATGGAGGAAGAGCGGCTGTTTGACCGCTCGCGCGAGGCAGGGGAATGGCTGCTTGATGAGCTCAAAACGAACCTAGCCGGCCACCCGTATGTCGGCGATGTGCGCGGCAAAGGGCTGCTTGTGGGCATTGAGCTTGTCGCTGACAAGGCGACGAAAGAGCCTCTTGATGTGTCGCTTGTCAATCAAGTGATCCATCGATGCAAAGAAAACGGCCTCATCATCGGCAAAAACGGAACGACAGTCGCCGGATACAACAACGTACTCACGCTGTCGCCGCCGCTTTGCATCACGGATGATGAACTTTCGTTTGTGGTGCGTGTCTTGACCGGGGCGCTAGCGGCCATTCAATAAGAAGAACGACAAACGTCAGCCGGATCGACAGGCTGGCGTTTTGTTTGCTTTTGCACGGCCATTCGGAAACACATAGAAGCAGGCGGTTATTGCGAGGGCTGAACGTTCTTTTGCTTATGCGATGGTGCTTCGGGATGGGAGATTCTTAGGAGCACCTGCCCGATCATCGATTTCTGTGTGTTTGACACAAGACTGATGATGAGTATGTCATGCTGAACAAGGGCTGTTTTAACCCCATTCCAATACATGCGCTAATGGAATCGCTAAGTCTTTAAATTGTGCGGAATGCAATGTGTCCTGTTGTCCGTATGTAGCATGCCGTTGATAGGCCCCTTCGTGCAAATAGTACACATGAATCATTTTATTGGCCGTATCAACGATCCAATATTCCGCAATGCCATAGTGTTGGTAAGTGTAAAATTTTTCGTTGTAATCTTTTAAAGCGGTTGAAGGTGATAAGACTTCAACAACCAGTGCAGGCGCTCCGTAACACCCTTTTTTGACAATTTGTTTTTTATTGCAAATGACGGCAAGATCGGGTTGGACAATGTCATCAGGGGTTTCATATGTTTCCTTTTTGCTAAGGAATACATCAAACGGCGCCATAAAGACATAACAATGTTTGTTTTGGAAAAAATGACGCAAAGCAAAATACAATTCTCCGACTGCAAATTGATGTTCCGAAGATGGAGCAGGCGTCATATTATACGCTTTTCCATTTATCAGTTCCCAGCGGCCTTCCCACGTTTCCCAGTCAGCGTACGTGTAAATTTTGTTCGAGTCAGGGATATTGCCCATTGTTCCACCCTCTTTCATTTTAAAGATACGCTTGTTTACAGTGTACCAAAAGAAATCAAGGAAGTGTAGGGAGGACCTTTCATTAGACGTTTATTCATCGTTCGCTTACGCTCACAGGTGGAAGTGAGGGGCTTTTTGGTTCAGAAAAGGAATCTGGCGTTTGGTTGTCGAATGACATGAGTGAAAAATGTATGGGAAAGGGAGAGAATGATGTCCGTATTTCAAGCGTTCGTTGTCAACAAAACCGAAACAGAATTTACTGCCGGTGTGCAGACGATGTCCATCGATGATTTGCCGGAAGGAGACGTCGTTGTCCGCGTCCATTATTCAAGCGTCAACTACAAAGATGGATTGGCGTCCATTCCGGACGGCAAAATTGTGAAAACGTATCCATTTGTGCCGGGAATTGATTTGGCCGGGGTGGTTGTTTCGTCGCACCATCCGCGTTTCCGCGAAGGGGATGAGGTGATTGCGACTGGCTATGAAATCGGCGTGACGCATTTCGGAGGCTACAGCGAGTACGCCCGGCTGCATGGCGATTGGCTCGTGCCGCTGCCGAAAGGGTTGACGTTGAAAGAAGCGATGGCGATTGGGACGGCTGGGTTTACAGCGGCGCTGTCCATTCACCGTCTTGAGGAGCAGGGGCTGACGCCGGAACGCGGACCGGTGCTCGTCACGGGGGCGACGGGCGGCGTCGGCAGCTTGGCCGTGTCGATGCTTGCGAAGCGCGGCTATACGGTGGAAGCAAGCACAGGAAAAGCGGCGGAGCACGATTATTTGCGTGCTCTCGGCGCCAAGGAAGTGTTGACGCGCGAAGACGTCACGGCTGAACGCATTCGTCCGCTTGATCAGCAGCGCTGGGCGGCGGCGGTCGACCCGGTCGGCGGTCGGACGCTGGCCACGGTGTTAAGCCGCATCCGCTACGGCGGAGCGGTGGCAGTGAGCGGGTTGACAGGCGGCGTCGAGGTGCCGACAACCGTCCATCCGTTCATTTTGCGCGGCATCAGTTTGCTTGGCATCGACTCCGTCTATTGCCCGATGGAGCTGCGCCTCCGCATTTGGGAGCGGCTCGCTGGCGACTTAAAGCCGGATTTGGAGCGGATTGCTCAAGAGATTTCGCTCGCTGAATTGCCGCAAGCGCTTAAGCGCATTTTGCGCGGCGAACTGCGCGGCCGGACGGTCGTGCGGTTAGGATGACGTTCGGACGCAATCTAACTGAAGCAGCGTCCGAATTTGGTGCTCTCCACATCTTCTTTATTGAATGATCCTTGATGAGTGAAGGCGCCGGAAAGGGTAAGTGTGCAGAAGAAGAAAGGAAAGACGCAGAGTGAAGCACCTGCGTCTTTTTTTGTGATCTCGAATCCGTTTTTCGACGTGAGCGTAGGCGGGGGAGCGTTCACCCCCTCAATTGATACCGCTCGAGCTCCGCGAAAAAGTCTTTCACAAACTGGTAAAACACTTTCACCGACGGAGCGAGTTCGTGGTGGTCGGAAATGATAATGCCGACGTTTCGCTTTACTTGCGGCATCTCAATCGGCACTTTGGCGGCGTAGCGAAGGAGGCTTTCCGACAGGGCGCTTTCCGGCAGGAGAGTGACGCCGATGCCAGCGGAGACAAGCCCTTTAATGGCATCGAGATCTTCGCCTTCCGATGAAATGTTGGGCGAAAATCCGGCTTGGTGGCAAGCGTCAATAACGATTTGATGCAAAATGTATCCTTTTGGAAACGTTACAAATGGATCATGGCGCAGTTCGTTCAATACGATCCGGTCGCGGCGGGCGAGCGGATGGCTGTTCGGCAGGAGGGCGGCAAACGGTTCGGAAAACAAAATTTCTCCTTTAATGCCGATTTCACGAACCGGAATCGGTCCGAGAAAGGCAAGGTCGATCTCCCGTTTTTTCACCGCTTCGATTAAATAATAGTACGACCCTTGGCGGAGATGGAACGAGACGTTTGGGTGTTCCGCTTTAAAGGCGGAGATGACCATCGGCATCATGTGGCTTGCCAGGCTTGTCGGAAACCCGATTTTAATCGTTCCGCGTTCCGGGTCCAAATACTCTTCGATTTGTTGCTTTGCATCCTCGACCGCCTTTAACACCGCTTCGGCGTGCGGCAAAAAATGGCGGCCGATCGGGGTGAGCTTCACGTTTCGCCCTTCCCGTTCAAACAGCTGCACGCCAAGCTCCGCTTCGAGGTTGGCAATTTGCCGGCTGATCGCCGACTGCGCGACATGGAGGGCGTCGGCGGCTTCGGAGACGTGTTCGCGCCGGGCGACTTCCACGAAATATTGCAGTTGCCGCAGCTCCATTTTTCTCCCTCCTTTTGATTGATCGCAAAAAGAGATGGATTTTATCTAAATTATATATTGTTTATATTAATTTTGAAAACTACAATGAATATTACAGACAATTCGGAACGGGAGGGGAAGGCAGCATGAAACACTACGGATTACCGGAAGCGCAAGGGTTATATCGCCCGGAATTTGAGCATGATGCATGCGGGATCGGGTTTTATGCGCATTTGAAAGGAAAACCGTCGCACGACATTATCAAAAAGGCACTTCATATGCTTCGCCAGCTTGAACACCGCGGCGGACAAGGGAGCGATCCGGAAACGGGCGATGGCGCGGGCATTATGACGCAAATTCCGCATGAGTATTTTCAAGCGGTGTGCGGCGGGATGAACTTGCCGGAAAAAGGGCGCTACGGGGTCGGGATGTTCTTTTTGCCGGAAGAGGAAGCGAAACGGGCGTACTATGAATCGATGTTCAATGAGATCGTCGCTCAAGAAGGGCAACGGCTGCTCGGATGGCGGACAGTTCCAGTTGATCGTGAAAAGCTTGGCAAACTGGCGCGGCAAAGCCAGCCGTTCATCCGCCAAGTGTTTGTCGCGGCAAGTGATGACGTGGCTGATGAGTTGGCGTTTGAACGGAAGCTGTATGTGATCCGCAAACAATTCGAAAAATGTGTGGAACACAACGAGTGCTATGTAGCGAGCTTCTCGAGCCGGACGATCGTTTATAAAGGGTTGCTTACGCCGGAACAAATCGATGCGTTTTATTTGGATTTGCAAGATGAACGGTTCCGTTCGGCGTTTGCCCTCGTGCACTCGCGCTTCAGCACGAACACGTTCCCGAGCTGGGAGCGGGCCCATCCGAACCGCTATTTGATCCATAACGGCGAGATCAACACGTTGCGCGGCAATGTCAACTGGATGACGGCGCGCGAGAAGCAATTTGTGTCGGAAGCGTTCGGCGCGGATTTGGAAAAAGTCGTGCCGATTTTGGATACGAACGGTAGCGACTCGTCGATTTTGGACAATGCGTTCGAATTTTTCGTTCTTGCTGGCCGGAAGCCGGCCCATGTCGCGATGATGCTCATTCCGGAACCGTGGTTTTGGGATGAGCAGATGGACGGGGCGAAAAAGGCGTTTTACGAGTACCATAGCTGTCTCATGGAGCCGTGGGATGGACCGACGGCGATTTCGTTCACCGACGGCAAGCAAATCGGCGCCATTTTGGACCGGAACGGCTTGCGTCCGGCCCGCTATTACGTCACCAAAGACGACTACATTATTTTCTCATCCGAAGTCGGCGTCATTGATGTCGACCCGAACAACATTTTATATAAGGAACGGCTGAGCCCGGGGAAAATGCTGTTGGTTGACCTCGAGCAAGGGCGCATCATCTCCGACCAGGAAATCAAGGAAGAAATGGCTCATGAAAAGCCATATCGCCAATGGATCAACGAGCAAATGATCACGCTTGGCGATCTGGAAATTCCGGAGGACGTCGAAGCGCCGAAGCAACTCGTCAAACTGCAAAAAGCGTTCGGCTACACGTTTGAAGATGTGGAAAAAACGATTTTGCCGATGGCGGCGGAAGGAAAAGATCCGACCGGCGCCATGGGCATGGACGCGCCGCTTGCCGTGCTGTCGGAGCGGCCGCAAAGTTTGTTCAACTACTTCAAGCAGCTGTTCGCCCAAGTGACAAATCCGCCGATTGATGCCATCCGCGAATATGTCGTCACCTCGACGATGACGTTGCTTGGCAAAGAAGGGAACATTTTGCATCCGGACGCCAAAGCGGCGCGGCGCATCCGCTTGGAAACTCCGCTATTGACGAACGAAGAGCTCGCAGCGTTAAAAGCCAATCCGTACCCGGAATTTGCGTGCGCGGTGCTGCCGACGCTGTTTACGGATGATTTGAAACAGGCGCTTGATGAGCTGTTTGCCAAAGCGGATGAAGCGATCGAAAACGGGGCGGCACTTCTTGTGCTGTCCGACCGCGGCGTTGATGAAACACATGTCGCCATTCCGGTTTTGTTGGCGACAAGCGGGCTTCACCAGCATCTTGTCCGCAAAGGGACGCGCACGAACGTCAGCCTGCTGGTCGAAAGCGGTGAAGCGCGGGAAGTGCATCATTTTGCGGCGCTCATCGGCTACGGGGCGGACGCCATCAACCCGTACTTGGCGCTCGAGACGATCCGCCAAGCGTCAGAAAACGGCACGATCGCCTTGTCTTACCGTGAAGCGGTGAAAACATATATCAAGGCGGCTGTTGACGGTGTCGTCAAAGTGATGTCGAAAATGGGCATTTCGACGGTGCAAAGCTACCGCGGCGCGCAAATTTTTGAGGCCGTCGGCATCGGCAACGATGTCATTGAGGAATACTTCACCGGCACGGCGTCGCAAATTGGCGGCATCGGGCTTGCGGAAATTGCAAAAGAAGCGAAAATGCGCCACGAAGCCGCTTTCGGCGCGCGGCATGAAGACGATGTGCTCGATACGGGCAGCGAGTTGCAATGGCGGCGCAACGGCGAACATCATGCATTCAACCCGAAGACGATCCATTTGCTGCAGTGGGCGTGCCGGAAAAACGATTACAACCTCTATAAACAATATTCGAAACTGGCCAATGAAGAACAGTTGACGTTCTTGCGCAACTTGTTCGACTTCGATCCGGACCGGACACCGGTGCCGATTGACGAAGTCGAACCGGTCGAGTCGATCGTCCGCCGCTTTAAAACAGGGGCCATGTCGTTCGGTTCGATCAGCCAGGAAGCCCATGAGGCGCTGGCGATCGCCATGAACCGGATCGGCGGAAAAAGCAACAGCGGCGAGGGCGGCGAAGACCCGGCCCGCTATGTGAAAGATGAAAACGGCGACTGGCGCCGCAGCGCGATCAAACAAGTGGCGTCCGGACGTTTTGGCGTAAAAAGCATTATTTGGTCAATGCCGATGAATTGCAAATCAAAATGGCCCAAGGAGCAAAACCGGGTGAAGGCGGGCAGCTTCCGGCCAACAAAGTGTATCCGTGGGTCGGCAAAGTGCGCGGCTCAACGCCAGGGGTGGAGCTCATTTCGCCGCCGCCGCACCATGACATTTACTCGATTGAAGATTTGGCCCAGCTCATTTATGACTTGAAAAACGCCAACAAAGATGCGCGCATCAGCGTGAAGCTCGTCGCCAAAGCCGGCGTCGGCACGATCGCCGCTGGCGTGGCGAAAGGGAACGCCGATGTCATTGTCATCAGCGGCTATGACGGCGGCACGGGCGCTTCGCCGAAAACGAGTATTAAACATGCCGGCCTGCCGTGGGAGCTTGGTTTGGCGGAAACGCATCAGACGCTCATGCTCAATGGGTTGCGCGACCGCGTCGTTCTAGAAACCGACGGCAAATTGATGACCGGCCGTGACGTTGTGATGGCGGCGCTGTTTGGGGCCGAAGAATTCGGATTTGCGACGGCACCGCTCGTCGTTTTAGGCTGTGTCATGATGCGCGTCTGCCATTTGGATACATGCCCGGTCGGCGTGGCGACGCAAAATCCGGAACTGCGCAAGAAATTTACCGGGAAGCCAGAACATGTCGTCAACTTTATGTACTTTGTCGCTCAAGAAGTGCGGGAAATTATGGCGGAGCTCGGCTTCCGCACGATCGACGAAATGGTCGGCCGCGTTGACGTCTTGAAAGTGAGCGAACGGGCGAAAGCGCATTGGAAAGCGAAACATCTTGACTTGTCCCGCCTCTTGTACCAAGTCGATGGCCCGCGCACAGGCAGCAGAGGGCAAAATCATCGAATGGAAGAGACGCTCGACTATACGGAAATTTTACCGGCGGTGCAGCCAGCGCTTGAACGGCAGGAGCCGGTCGAACTTCACCTCGCCATCCGCAACGTCCACCGCACGGTCGGGGCGATGACCGGCAGCGAGATTTCGAAACGCTACGGTGAGGAAGGGTTGCCGGATGATACGATCCGCCTCCATTTCACCGGATCGGCCGGGCAAAGTTTTGCGGCGTTTGTGCCGAAAGGGATGACGCTCGAGCTCGTCGGCGACGCGAACGACTACGTCGGCAAAGGGCTTTCCGGCGGCAAAGTGATCGTCCGTCCGCCGCATGAGGCGCCGTTTGCCGCAGCGGACAATGTCATTATCGGCAACGTCGCTTTCTACGGGGCGACGAGCGGCGAGGCGTACATTCGCGGCCGCGCCGGTGAACGGTTCTGTGTGCGCAACAGCGGCGTTCATGCCGTTGTTGAGGGAGTCGGCGATCACGGGTGTGAATATATGACCGGCGGCCGCGTCGTCATCCTCGGTTCGGTTGGCAAAAACTTCGCCGCTGGCATGTCCGGGGGCATCGCTTACGTTCTTGCCGATGAAGACAGCTGGCAGCAAACCGCCAACCTTGAGCTCGTCTCGTTTGAGCGGCTCGAAGACGAGGAAGAAATTCGCGACGTGCGTCGGATGATCGAAAACCATTACCGCTATACGGGAAGCCCGCGGGCGGCGTTAGTGCTCGAAGAGTGGGATGCGTATGTCCGCCGGTTTGTCAAAGTCATTCCGCGCAATTACAAACTGATGATTGAGACGATCGAAACGCTCGAACAGTCCGGGCTTTCGCACGAAGAAGCTGTCATGGCGGCGTTTGAAACGGTGGCGAAACGGAAAAAAGCGGCGGCTGTCGGCGGCGCCCATCAGCTCGAGGCGGTAGCGAAGTAACGCCGCAGCTTGCGGACGGCCGCAGGGCGACGGCGCCGCTTTGGCCCCGCGGCCGCGCGGGGCTCGCTTTTTAACTGGCCTAACAGGCGGGAAGGCCGCATCGGGAGAAGAGAGGACGTGTACGGAAAGAAGGAGGGGAACCATCGTGGGAAAAGCAACAGGGTTTATGGAATATGCACGCGAGGAAGAAAAAAAGCGCGACCCGCTTTCCCGTCTTGATGATTGGAAAGAATATACACAGCCGTTTTCGGAAGAGGTGCTGGCCCGCCAAGGCGCCCGCTGTATGGACTGTGGCACGCCGTTTTGTCATATGGGATTGGAGCTAAACGGCCTTACCTCGGGGTGTCCGGTGCACAACTTGATCCCAGAATGGAACGATTTGGTGTACCGAGGCCGTTGGAAAGAAGCGCTTGACCGACTTTTAAAGACCAACAACTTCCCAGAATTTACCGGCCGCGTCTGTCCGGCGCCGTGCGAAGGATCGTGCACGGTGGCCATTTCCGACCCAGCGGTTGCGATTAAAGGAATCGAACGGGCCATTATTGATAAAGGGTTTGCCGAGGGATGGGTGAAACCGCGCATCCCGAAGACGCGCACGGGGAAAAAGGTGGCCATCGTCGGCTCCGGCCCGGCCGGGTTGGCCTGCGCTGACCAACTCAACCAAGCCGGCCATTCGGTGACGGTGTATGAGCGGGCTGACCGCATCGGCGGCTTATTGATGTACGGCATTCCGAATATGAAGTTGGAAAAAGAAGTGGTCGAGCGGCGGGTGCGTCTGCTCGAAGAGGAAGGCATCACGTTTATTACGAACACCGAAGTCGGCAAAGATATTACGGCTGACGAACTGCGTGCTCAGTACGACGCCGTCGTCTTGTGCATCGGTGCGCAAAAGCAGCGCGATTTGGCCATTGAAGGCCGGGAGCTTGAGGGTGTCCATTTTGCGATGGATTATTTGACCGGCGTGACGAAAAGTTTATTGGATTCGAATTTTGCCGACGGCCAGTTTATCGATGCCAAGGGAAAACGTGTCATTGTGATCGGCGGCGGCGACACGGGGGCCGACTGCGTGGCGACCGCGCTGCGCCAAGGCTGCAAAAGCGTCGTCCAGTTCGGCAAACACCCTGCCTTGCCGGACAAGCGCCCGGACGATAATCCGTGGCCGCAATATCCGCTCGTCTTTACGCTTGACTACGCGTATGAAGAAGCAAAAGCGAAATTCGGCGCCGACCCGCGTCAATATTGCATTCAAACAAAGAAAATCGTTGGCGACGAGCACGGCCGCGTGAAAGAGCTGCATACGATTCAAATGGAAAAAATCATCGATGAAAACGGCAAAGCGATCTTTAAAGAAATTCCGGGGACGGAACAAGTATGGCCGTGCGATTTGGTGTTTATCGCCATCGGGTTTGAAGGGCCAGAGCAGCCGTTGTTGAAGCAGTTTGGCGTTGAAACGGCCAACAACAAAGTGAAAGCCCCATACGGCAAATATACAACAAACATCGAGGGCGTGTTTGCCGCCGGCGACGCCCGCCGCGGCCAAAGCTTGATCGTCTGGGCCATCCATGAAGGCCGAGGGGCGGCTCGTGAAGTCGATCGGTTCCTGATGGGAGAGACAAAGTTGCCGTGGTGATGGATCCCTCCTTAAAAAGCACCGCTTTTTAAGGAGGATTTTTTGTTTTTCTGGAAAAGAAGATATAAGGAGGAGAGTGATGCTCAGCATGAATCGACGATTATGGATCACTGCGGCTATGAGTCTGGGCCTTTTTTTGCTTGTTTGGACAGGCGTGGCCGCTGGATGGACGGAGAGAATGGATGAAGAGGGGCTGCGTCTGTTTGATTATTGGAATTGGCTTGACCCGTTTACGTTTCTTGGCAATGGAAAGACGATTGGCACCATCAGCATTATGCTTGTCATTGGTTTATGGTTTTTTCGCCGCGACGTCTACGGAATGGTGTTGGTTGTGGCCGCTGTTGGCGGGGGATATGGCATCAATGAGTGGCTAAAACATATCATTGGACGGCCTCGACCTCCTCATGCTGAAATCGGTGGATTTAGTTTTCCAAGCGGCCACGCGATGATCGGGACGATTTACTTGTTGATTTTGGCGTACTTTTTGGCGCAAACGCGCCCGAAGCGCGGCGAGCGGGCCGCGATTTACGGCGTTTTTGGAGCGCTTGCCCTGTTGACTGGCTTAAGCAGGTTAAGTCTGCAAGTGCATTATCCATCTGATGTGCTTGGTGGGTTTTTGCTCGGGGTTGCCTATGTATCAGCCTGCCTGGCTCTTTACCGTAGGTTCACTCGCTGAAGCGGATTTTAGAACATGGACAAAAAACGATTTTTGTTTTGATTTCGCGCGGTGAAAAGCAAATTTTGCGGCTTTGTGTTGAGCTTTGCCGTTGTCGAAATTAGGGAGAAAATCTCTTTTTCTATACTATCGCGTTGACCGAGACAATGATACAATGGGGAAAAGGAGGTGAAACGATGGAGCAAGCCGAACTCGTGCAAATGATGGCCGAACTGCTTGACCAAAAGCTCAATCCCATCCACGTGCGGCTCGATCGGATCGAAGGAAATGTCCGAGCGCTTCAAGAAGGACAGGCGCGCCTCGAAGGCGAGGTGCAGGCGCTCAAAGAAGGGCAGACACGCCTCGAAGGCGAGGTGCAAGCGCTCAAGGAAGGACAGGCGCGCCTCGAAGGCGAGGTGCGGGCGCTCAAAGAAGGGCAAGCACGCCTCGAAGGAGAAGTGCAGGTGCTCAAGGAAGGACAGGCGCGCTTGGAAGGCGAGGTGCAAGCGCTCAAGGAAGGACAGGCGCGGCTGGAAGATGAAGTGCAGTTGTTACAGAAGGGACAAGCCCGCTTGGAACAGCGGCTTCACCGGGTGGAAGAGGATGTGCGCACATTAAAAGCGGACATGGACATGGTCAAAGGCGACGTGCAAACGTTGAAAGCGGACATGGACGCGGTCAAAGGCGACGTGCAAACGTTGAAAGCGGACATGGACATGATCAAGGGCGACGTGCAAACGCTCAAAGAAGGGCAACAACGGCTTGAAGCGAAAGTTGAACGGGTCGAAGAAAAAGTTGACAACCTCACAACAGAAATGCGGAGCCATTTTCGCCACATCGAGAACATGCTTCATAAGCATCAGGCCGCTCTTGATATGGCTTCGCGCGAGTTCTCTTCTAAACAGGCATCCATCGATTATTTGATGAAAAAAGTCGCAGAGCATGATATGGAAATTTTCCACTTAAAAAATTATCTCCAACCATAATGTTCTTCACCGCAACAAAGAAAAAAGTCTAAAAGGCCGGTGGTAACTAGGAAAATGCGATGGAATAAGGCGTGTTTTCACTGGTCTTCTAGACAGCTTTTTCAGCATATGTTATAGAAAAGATCAAGTCACAAGGGGGAAGCGATATGGCGGCCCGTATCGTAAAAACGGGGTATGCGTTGGCGTTTTTGTGCATCATTGCCGGCATTGTGTATTTTTTTGCCGCCAACTGGCCGGAGATGGGGCGAGAGGTGAAAGTCGGGATCAGCATCGGCGTGATGGCGGCATTTTACATCGCAAGCGCGGCGCTTTGGGGCCGCCATCGTTTCTTAGGGCGCTGGATGCTGATCGGCGGGGTGTTGTCATTTGGCATTGCGTTGGCGCTGCTCGGCCAAATTTACAATTCGCATGCTGACAGTTATTGGCTGTTTCTTGCCTGGCTTGCGCCGACTGCTGTGCTGGCGTCACTGACAAAAGAACGGGTGCTGTCTGTGATCGCGATTGGGTTGCTGCAGCTTGCGTGCTGGTTTTATTATTTTCCGTCCGCTTATCGGATTGAGTGGACGGAATGGTCTTCGTTTGGCGTGCTATCGTTATTCGTGATCGTAAACGGTGTTCTTTTTATTTTCGTTCGGACACCGCTCATGGCTTGCTTGGCTTACATGGCCATGCAAGGTTGGCTGCTTGTGATTGATGTAACCGGTTTTTCCTATGGGCGCGACGCATGGTGGCCATACGTTTATGCGGCGTTGCTTGCTGGGCTTCTTTATTATTTTCTTGTCATCGCCAAGCAGCGGCTGTATGTGTTGTTGACGAGTTTGTTTGCCGGGCTGTTTTTGTTGATTCAATACATTCGCCTGCTCGCTGATCATTTTGAAACGTGGTTGCTTCTTATTGGGCTTATGGCAGCCGCTGCAGTGCTATACGGCGGCGTTGTGCTATTGCGGCGGGCTGGGCTGTTTTCAGCGGAGACGAAAGCTGGAAGGCGGTTTTTGGCGGTGTTTCAAGCGATTGTCACGCTCGCGGCTTCGGCGTTGGCCATACAAAGCCTGCTTGGCTTGTATTTCCTTTGGACAGAGTCATGGTCTCCTTACGTGCTCTTTTTCATTTCCATCTTTGGGTTTGTCGTTCCTGCCTCATTTGGTCGGCGTTGGAATCCGGTCGTTCGTTATACACTGCTGGCTGTTGGCTATGGGCTCGGGGTGGCGATGGCGTGGGAGGTCTCGCGGTCGGCTCTGTTCCTCTATGCCATTGGGCTCGCGATTGGCGTCATCGGATCATCAGACAGCGGAGTGCGCCGGTTGACGACGGTGGCGCTGACGGTCTATTTCGGGATCGCCTTAAGTTCGGTGATGGATGACGGCCGGAAGGTGTTGCTCACCTTGGCTTTGGTCAGCGGCGGGTTGTATGCGTATGGCCGCTTTCGCGGAACGCCGTTTCTCACTCCGCTTGTCTTGGCGTTCGGCGCGCTTGGGATCGCGACAAGCGTTGATGTGTTTGCGGCTGATGGACTGTACGTGACGTTGAATATCGCCATGATTTTGGCGCTTGCCTTCTTTCTTTTCCGCGGTCGGCAACTGGAGCGGAAGACCGCTTGGGTGTACACAGCGCTTTATCTCGTGCTGAAATATTATGAACTCGCATGGAATTTGCTTCATAAATCGGTCAGTTTGCTGGCGGCGGGAGCGGTGTTGCTCGCATGGGCGGTATGGCTTGAGAAACGAAATGGCTTCACATGGGGGCGGGGCGTGCGCTGGGGGCGGCGCGTTTCGTTGTTGACGCTCATAGTCGTGATCGCTCAATTTTCATTTTTAGGCTATACCGTGTGGCAAAAAGAGCGATTGCTGCGATATGGTGACGTCGTAAAGCTGGAGCTTGAGCCGATCGATCCACGTTCCATGCTGCAAGGGGATTATATTCAGCTTCGGTACGATATTTCCACCATTCCGTCGCTTGACGGAAGCGGACGGGTGCAAGTCGGGCTGCGAAAAGGAGAGGACGGGGTGCACCGTTTGGCTGGCGTATATATGGTCAATGGGGAAAAAAGGCCGGGATACACGCCGCAACCGGGGGACGTGATCATCACCGGTACGTTTCACGGCCCGCAAGTCGTGTATGGCATTGAATCGTATTTCATTCCGGAAAAAACGGGGATGAAACGGCAAGAGAATGTTCGGTTTGCCTATGTGCGCGTGAGCGAAAACGGTGATGCGCTGCTCGAAGCGATCCGTGCTGAATAAGGATGGCGGGGGAAGCAGGAAAAACTACTCCCCCGCGTAACGATCCAGCACGCGGTCAACAGCGTTGCCGTATGTTTCGCCAAATAAATTGAGATGAACGAGCAAGTAAAACAGCTGGTAGAGTGGTTTTCGGTCATGATAATCAGCCGAGAGCGGCATAAGCTCGCGATAGCTGTCGTAAAATCGGGATGGGAAGCCGCCAAACAGCTCGGTAAACGCGATCTCAAACTCATGATGGCCATATAAAACAGACGGATCGGTCAAATACGGCACTCCGTCTGGCCCTGGAATCCAGTTGCCGCTCCATAAATCGCCATGCAAAAGCGACGGAAAACAGTCATCTGGGAGCCATTGGTCAAGCCGCTCGAGCAGCCATTCGAGACGTTTGCGCCGCTTGGCGGGCAGGAGGCCTCTTGCCGCCGCTCGCGTCATTTGTGGTCTAAGGCGGGCGTCGCGGTAATAGTCGGGCCAGCGGCCGTACCAGCCGTTGCGCTGCGGCAGCATGCCGATATAGGTATCGCGGTCAAGGCCAAACGCCGGTCCGCGGCATTGATGGAGGCGGGCAAGGCCGCGGCCGAGCTGTTCGGCCGTCTGTTCCGTTTCTGCTCCTTCGATCCACTCCAAGACGAGCCAGCCCCAATCGTCCGCTTCCCCGAAGCCGAAGGTATGCGGAACGTTGATGGCGCGTGCTTGCCTGATCAGCTCGAGGCCCATCTGTTCGGCAGCGAAAAATCCACTCGGCGGGAAACGTTGCATTTTGATAAAGTACGTTTGTTTGCCGCTTTGGACGCGATAGACGTCATTGATGTCGCCGCCCGAGACGCGGCGCCAATGGCGGATGGGGGAGTGGTCGCCGATCGATTCGAGCGCCATTTGCAACATGATTTCTTTAGTCATGGATTCACCTCCGCCAATTGCTCATTGAGCTCGTTCAGCACTTCGCCGATTTTCCGGCCGTGAATGACAGCGTCGGCGAGATCGTCCAGTTCCGTCGGTTCCCAATTGATGATCACGAGTTTAGCCCCACTCCGCTTGGCAACAAGCGGCAGCTGGTTGGCTGGGGATACCTGCAGAGAGGAGCCGAGCACAACGAACAAGTCCGCTTGGCGGGCCGCTTCCCACGCTTGATCGATGGCTTTCTCCGGCAGCGGCTCGCCAAACAACACGACCGACGGGCGCAAAACTCCGCCGCATTCGCACGTCAACACACCGTGCAAATAGACAAAGCTGGGTTTTGACTCCCCGCACCGCTGACAATGGACGGTGCGGAGCGAGCCGTGAAGTTCGATGACGCGTCGGCTTCCTGCTTCTTGGTGAAAGCCATCGACATTTTGCGTCACAATCGTCTGCACGATCCCGCGCCGCTCCCAATCGGCCAACAAGCGGTGTCCGTCATGCGGTTGGCACTGTTGCAATGTGCGAATGCGATATTGGTAAAACTCGACGAACGATTCACGGCGATGGTACAGCGCATCGATGGTAGCGAGTTCGCTCGGGTTAAAACGCGCCCACAGCCCGGTGCGCGGCGAGCGGAAATCGGGCAGCCCGCTTTCGGTTGACATGCCGGCGCCGGTCAGCACAACGGTGCGGCGCGAGGCGGCCAGCCATGAGGTGATGGTCATTCCGTTTCCCTCCTTACTGTCGCAACCATAGCGACTCTCGTTTCTGCTGCTTCATCCCTTTCCACCAATCATTTTACTTTTCCTTTTCACTCGTTTCCAGTATGATAGAAATGAAAGAAAAAAATGGACAAGGAGGCGGGAATCCATGAGCAAAAAAGTGCTGATCATCGCGGGTGATGCTGTTGAGGCGCTTGAAGTATACTATCCGTATTACCGTTTGCTTGAAGAAGGTTATGAAGCGACGATTGCCGCGCCGAAGAAAAAGAAACTGCACACGGTCGTTCATGATTTTGCCGATTGGGATACGTATGTAGAAAAACAAGGCTATTTGATCGACGCTCATGCGTCGTTCCCCGAGGTTGACCCGGCGCAATACGACGGATTGGTCATTCCGGGCGGGCGCGCTCCGGAATACATTCGCCTTGATGAGAACGTGCAACGAATCGTTCGCCATTTCTTTGAAGCGAATAAGCCGATTGCCGCAATTTGCCACGCCTCGCTCATTTTTGAAACGATGCCGGATTTGTTGAAAGGACGGAGCTTGACAGCGTATATTGCCTGCAAACCCGGTGTCGAAGCGCTCGGAGCAACGTATGTGTCTGACAATACGGTCCATGTTGACGGCAACCTTGTCTCCGCTCATGCGTGGCCGGATTTGCCGGCGTTTATGCGTGAATTTCTCCGCTTGCTTCAATAAGTGGAAGAGAATGGCCTCCCTTTGGGTGAAAGGAAGGGAGGCCGTTGTTTTGTTGTGTTCCCGACCGTTTGCCGTTCAGACCAACCGTGTGGGGCGGCAGGACAGATGGTTGCTTGGCGACCTCCATTTTGTTCCGTGCTTTGATTGCCCAATAGATGCCGAATGGGATGGCCGCACCGGTGGCGAATTCGAAAATGGACCGCATAGCCCCAAGCCTAAACGCAATGCGGCGGTAAGCAAGAAGCGGCCGCGGAAAAGAGGTTGATGGAGGATAAGGGTTGTCTTTTTCCCATTCATGAGATAACATTTGTACCATAGAGTGTCTTACCATGAAATAGAGAAAAGGAAGGCGGTTATCTATGGCATTACCAGGCGGGGCAGCATGAACATTACGATTCGTCTCCAGTTCGAAAAAGATATCGTCTCGTTCAGCGATATCGCCGCCGCAATCGGCAAAGCGGGCGGGGACATTGTCGGGATTGACGTCATTTCATCAAGCAAAGTCCATACGGTGCGCGACATCACCGTCAGCGCGCTCGACACGAAGCAGTGCGATTTGATCATTGAGGCGCTGAAAAAAATTCAAGGCGTCAAAATCATCAACGTTTCCGACCGCACGTTTTTGATGCACATCGGGGGGAAAATTGAAACAAATTCAAAAATCCCAGTGAAAACGCGTGATGACTTGTCGCGGGTGTACACGCCGGGCGTGGCGCGCGTCTGCACGGCCATCGCTGAGGATCCGCGCAAGGCGTATTCGCTGACGATTAAACGGAATACGGTCGCCGTCGTCTCGGATGGCACGGCGGTGCTCGGGCTTGGCGACATCGGCCCGTATGCGGCGATGCCGGTCATGGAAGGGAAAGCGATGCTGTTTAAGGAATTTGCCGGAGTGGACGCGTTCCCGATTTGTTTGGATACGAAAGACACGGAAGAAATCATTCAAATTGTGAAAGCGATCGCCCCGGCGTTTGGCGGCATTAATCTCGAAGACATTTCCGCTCCGCGCTGCTTTGAGATTGAAAAGCGGTTGAAGGAAGAGCTTGACATCCCGGTGTTCCATGACGACCAACACGGCACGGCGGTCGTGCTCTTGGCCGGGTTGCTTAATGCGTTGAAAATCGTCGACAAAAAGCTCGAGGACATTAAAGTGGTTCTCACCGGCATTGGCGCCGCTGGCATCGCCTGCACGAAAATTTTGCTTGCGGCCGGCGTGCGCAACATTATCGGGGTCGACCGCCATGGCGCCATCCATCGCGATGAAACGTATGAAAATCCGTATTGGCAAGAATATGCGCAAATCACGAACCCGGATAATCTGAAAGGAAGCTTGTCCGATGTCATCGCCGGCGCAGATGTGTTTATTGGCGTCTCAGCTCCCGGCATTTTAAAAGTGGAAGATGTGAAAAAAATGGCGCGCGATCCGATCGTGTTTGCGATGGCCAACCCGATTCCGGAAATTGATCCGGAGCTGGCCGAACCGTACGTGCGCGTCATGGCGACCGGGCGTTCCGACTATCCGAACCAAATCAACAACGTCCTTTGCTTCCCGGGCATTTTCCGCGGGGCGCTCGACTGCCGGGCGAGAGAAATTAACGAGGAAATGAAGCTCGCTGCCGCGAAGGCGATTGCCTCTGTCGTGACGGAGGATGAATTGAACGAAACATACATCATCCCGAGCGTCTTCAACAGCAAAGTCGTTGAACGCGTCAGACAAGCGGTCATCGAAGCCGCTTACCGCACTGGGGTGGCGCGGAAGGACAATATCCCGGTTGGCGGATATACAGGGCAGTAAAGCAAGGAATGCGATGGAACCGACGGACGGCTTCCTTATATAGGGGAAGCCGTTTTTTTGGCTGCAGGAGCGGGTCTAACCGTGGCTGCGGCGGGCTAAATCTAGTTTAGGGATAGGAAACCAAGCGCTTAAGGGGCGAATGGCCGATGATCGATCAATATTTCCAAAAAATCAATGAACGTCTGGAACTCGTTTTAAGCCATGAAAAGGACAATCTAAAAAAGGCCGCCCATATGGTAAGCGAAGCGATTCAAAACGGCGGAATCGTTCAGTTATTCGGATGCGGCCATTCTCATATTTTAGCAGAGGAAGTGTTTTACCGGGCGGGAGGGCTTGTTCCGGTGAAACCGATCTTTGTCGAGCCGCTGATGCTTCACGAAGGGGCGGTGCGGTCGTCCATGTTGGAGAGAATGAATGATTTCGCACAACATTTTATCAATCATGAGGATATCCGTCCTGAAGATGTGTTTTTTGTGTTGTCCACATCGGGGCGCAATCCGGTTCCGATTGATGTGGCGTTGGCGGCAAAAGAGAAAGGAGCGTATACGATCGCGATTACATCTTTGGAATATTCGAAGAGTCAACCGTCGCGGCATAAGAGCGGTCGGTTATTGTATGAAGTGGTGGACTTGGTGATTGACAATCATTGTGTGAGAGGAGACGCGATTTTAGCTCATCCGAATGTTTCCGTCATTTGCCCCTACTTCGACCGTGATCGGCAGCGCGATTTTAAACGCCGTTTTCGCCGAGGCGATTGTCCTCATGGTGGAAAATGGATTTGAGCCGCCCGTCTTTTTAAGCGGCAACATTGAGGGGGCGGATGAACATAACCGCCGATGGGTGGAGAAGTATAAAGCGCGCATTCCGGTGTTGGTTGAGGGGCATCAACTATCGCAATAGAAGAGGCGCTCTATAGCCAATCGCCATCCGTTCTTGTTAAAATAGTAGCAAACGATGAGACGGTGGGGGATGGAGATCGATGCGCTTTGACGAACGGGTGCGGCTGTATGCCGATAAGCTCCTCTTTTACAATTCAACGCCAACGATAACGACAACGACGGCGGCGTTCCAATGGAACAAGCCGTTCTCGGGCGTTTTTCGCACGAATCTCAACGAGGAGCTGCTTGACTCGCTCGCGGCGGACGAATGCGGAACGTTTGTGGTCGAGGTGAAGCCGAACGAAGTGCAAACCGTGCTTGTCGTTGATAAAGAATAAAATGGTCATCAAAGCTGGGGCTTGCAACCCCGGCTTTTTCTGTTTGACACAACAGGAGAAACATGATCATCTGTTTTGTAACACAGCTGTAACAATTGTTAAATGAAATGGTTCAAAAAAGAGGCTGTCAACTCCCTTTTTCCTAGAAAAATGTGGGCGGCTAGAATAATAGAGGGGAAAAAGGAACGGCAATTAGTGAAAGGATGCCGCTTCCAATCGTTGCGGCCGCCGTGATGGGAAGCGAACTGGCAATGAAAACTAGCGCTTTGTTTTTCAGGTGTTGCCAGCCTGCGTGTTTTTCCATTTTAGCCCAAAAATATTACAAAAAAACCGTGTTATAATGAGGGCGAAGGCAAGGGAACAACGAAACCGTTCCTCTTCAAATCTCATCGTGTAGGCATGACTGACGGACGCAAGATCTCTGAAACTTTCAAATAGAGGATACAAGGAGGAATTCCGATGAAGAAAAAAACGTTAGCAACCATCGCCGCTTCGGTCGCGCTCGCCGGCGCTTCGTTCGCGGCAACGAAAACGGAAGCAGCTGGGACGACGTGTCCGACAGCGAATGCGTATCAAGTAAAATATGTCAGCACAAACGTTCAAGATTTTGAGAAATGGCTGCAACAATACTTCCCGTTCGTGTCGTTCCAACCGGTAAAACCGGCAACCCAACAACCGGCGGCAAAACAGCCAACGACAAAACCGCAGGCGCCGGCAACGGTCAAACAGCCAGCGACGAAACCGGCTGCGAATACGCAAGCATCGGCAAAAACGCCAGCGACGGCCCCAACAGCAGCGCCGCAAAAAGCAACTGGCTTAAACGCCTATGAGCAACAAGTCGTTGAACTGACGAATAAAGAGCGGGCAAAATACGGCTTGCCGCCGCTTCAAGTTGACTTGGCCCTCAGCAAAGTCGCCCGCGAAAAATCGCGCGATATGGCGGTGAACCACTACTTCTCGCACAACAGCCCGACGTACGGTTCTCCATTTGAGATGATGAAAAAATTCGGCATCTCGTACACGGCTGCCGGGGAAAACATTGCCAAAGGCCAACGCACCCCGCAAGAAGTGGTCAATGCGTGGATGAACAGTGAAGGCCATCGGGCAAACATTTTGAACAAAAACTTTACGCATATCGGCGTTGGTTTTGAAGAAAATGGATATATTTGGACACAGCAATTCATCCGCAAGTAAGAGACAAACGAAATGCAAGTCGAGGGTGTCCCAACAGGATCGGGACACCTTTTTTATATAGTCATGAAACAATATGTTGTGTTTCGTTTAAGGAAAAACACCCTTTTGGTTCAGCCCTTTTTTATTTGAAAAATATTTCTCCGATCCCCTATCAAAATATGATATAATTTCCAAAGAAATTCGAAAGACGAAAGATTAGGGGGACAGCGGATGCGAATACGCGATTGGGACCGCAACCTAAAAGTGCGCCTGTTTGGCGAGGCGCTCATGAATACGACCTTTTGGATGTTTTTTCCGTTTATATCGATTTATTTTGCCGATGCCTTTGGCAAAGAGACAGCGGGGTTGTTGTTGATTGTTTCGCAGTTGTTCTCGGTCATCACCAATTTAATGGGCGGCTATTGTGCTGATGTATTCGGACGCAAGCGGATGATGGTGTTATCCGCCTATGGACAGGGGGCGGCGTTTTTCGTTTTCGCCTTGGCCAGCTCCCCTTGGTGGTCGTCGCCGTTTGTTGGATTTCTTAGTTTTACAGAAAATGCCGTCTGAAAGCCCACGGTTTGAATCGTGGGATGAAAGACGGCGTTGCTCGGTAATCTCTTCATGGGATTGCTTAGAGCAACCATTTTTTATCTTTAATTGTTTGAGTATGACCATTAAACTGATACAATTAATAATATGGAACAAAAATATCGAAGAACGAAAACAACTGTATCTTTAATTAACTACCATTTTGTTTTTTGCCCGCGTTATCGAAGAAAAGTGTTAGTGAACAAAGTGGAAGAGCGATTCAGGCAGTTAGTAGAAGAAATTTGCCAAGAGAATGATTGGATTATTCTTGCTTTCTTGCTATGGAAGTGATGCCTGATCATTGTCATTTGTTCTTGAATGGCCTCCCTTCTGATTCTCCATCAGATATGATGACAAAAGTGAAAGGAGTGACTTCCCGACGATGAAGGGAAGAATTTCAACACTTGTCTCATCTGCCAAGTCTTTGGACACGCTCTTTCTTCGTGAGTACAGCAGGGAATGGATCAAGTGAAATCATCAAACGCTATGTGGAATCTCAAAAGAAAAGGGGGTGAATCCATGCCGACGATCACGCTAAGGCTGGAACTGCACAACCCAACGAAAGTCAAACAGGAAATGTATGAACGGATGACAGAAGTGAACACAGAGTTTGCGAATTGGCTGTTGGATCATCCAGAACTGAATCAAGCGACGAGTAAAATTTTTAAAGCGTTTTCGTCACAACGATTTCCTTCCGCCGTCGTGAATCAAACGATTCGAGAAGTGAAGTCCCAAAAGAAAAACCAGAAAACAAAGAGGTTTCGAACATTATGGTGTTGCTTTAACAATCAAAACGTGAAGGTGGAAAAGAAAGGAGAGTTCTACACCGTTTCATTCCCAACATTAGAGAAGCGAGTCGGTGTGCCGGTGGTCACGCGTCCCTATCAAGAAGCATGGCTGAATCGATTGTTGAACGGAACCGCCAAACAAGGGGCGGCCAAGCTCTACAAAAAGAGAAAGAAATGGTGCTTGGCGATCGCGATCACCTTTGAAGTCAAGCCGCGACACGAAACAAAGGTGATGGGGGTTGACCTTGGACTTCGCTATCTCGCTGTTGCCAGCGTGGGAACGAAATCGTGGTTTTTCAAAGGGAACCAATGCGCCTTTGTACGCCGACGATATGCGGCTTTGCGAAGGAGATTAGGAAAAGCCAAGAAGCTCCATATGATTCGCAAAATCGGCCGTAAAGAGTCCCGCTGGATGAAGGATCAAAATCACAAAATCAGCCGTCAAATCGTGAATTTTGCGCTCGCCAACGGTGTTGGCGTGATTCGAATGGAAGAGTTGACGGGCATTCGGAAACGGGCAACATCGGCCAAAGAAGCAGGACGAAGCCTTCATGCTTGGGCGTTTCATCAACTGCAAACGATGATTGCCTATAAGGCGGAAATGGCAGGCATTCGGGTCGAGTGGGTGAAGCCGACCTACACGAGCCAAACGTGTAAATGTGGACATCGGGAAAAGGGAAATCGCAATGGCATCCACTTTCAGTGTAAAAAATGCGGATACACCCTCCACGCCGACTTAAATGGCGCCATCAACATCGCCAAAGCAATTTCGGGCTTCGCCGCCTAACCTAGCGCACTGGTCACAGGTGCGCCGCCCATCGGGGTACATTCTAACCCGATGGGACGGGGTGATGACACACCCCTGATCTTGGGCGTGGTCCGAACCAGAAATGGATGAGGACGCGAATGACCCAAGAATCCCACGGCTTTAGCCGTGCGGAGTGTCAAACAGCTTGACTTGCTGATCCCGGTATATACAAAAGAAACGGTCGAAGCCGAAACATTGGCAGGATGGACGATTGACGGCGCGAGCGCCTTTAGTTGGCTCATTGCCGAAAACGGTCTGTTGGTCGCACTATGCACGGTGGCTGTGACGCGTTGGATGTCTCGCTACTCGGAGCGGCAGGCGTTTGTCGGTTCATCCGTCTTATACGGCATCTCGATGTGGCTGTTTAGTCAAACGTCTTCGCTGCTCGGATTGATCGCGGTCATGGCGCTGTTTACGCTGGCTGAGTTGATGACAGCTGGCTTGCAGCAGTCGTTCATTTCCCGCTTGGCTCCGGAGGCGATGCGCGGCCAATATTTTGCCGCCGCCAGTCTCCGTTTTACGATTGGGCGGATGTTGGCGCCGCTGTCGCTCGCCGCGGCGGAATGGATCGGCTATGCATGGACGTTTGTTGTCCTTGGGATGCTGGCGCTAGGAAGCGCGGCCTTATACGCCTGGATGTTTCAACAAGTCGGGCGGCGAATGGAGCAACCGAACGCTTCGTTTTCGCGATAATGGGCGGTGCAAACGGCTATCCGTTTTTCGCTCAGGCGGGTATAATAAAAAGCGCACCGTTGTTCGTGTAACATATATTCCCTGTCTCTGACATAAAGTGGAACTAGGCAGCGAGAAGGAGAGGGGAAGCGCTCATGAAACCGCGCGTGTTCGAACCGGATGCCATTGAGGGGGAAACGGGAAGCCGCGGCGGTCAGAACGGCGCCGCGGCGTTGGCGCGCAGCGAAAAGAGGCAGCAGGCGCGCGTTTTGTCTCGGGAAAAGAGGAGAAAAAAGCAATACCGTCTCATCGGCTGGCTGCTTGTCGCCATCGTCGTTCTGTGGGGGGCGAGCACGCTTCTTTGGAGCGGGTATGGGGCGTTGAAGACGGCCGCGAGCCGAGAAATGGCCATTATGCGTTTAAAAGATGCGATCGAAGACCGCGATGTGGCCGCTTTGCAGGCGATGCTGCGGGTGACGGAGGAAAGCGTGCCGATCAACGAGAAAACGTTGGCGCCGTTGTTCGCGTATGTGGAACGGCACCCAGAAGCGTATAAACAGCTAGATCGGGAGTTTGCCCGCCAGCGCAAGAGCGGCCACGTGTATATTAAAGGATTGACATCTTACCCGCCGGTGTTTACGATTCATGTGTTTGAGGACCGGTATGTGTTTGAGCCAGCCCTCTATTTTCTCCATGTGCGCGTCGATGATCCGGAGGCGTTGCTTGTCGTCAATGGGGTGAAAACGGAAGAGGAGGCGACGAAAGACCCATTTGTCAAAAAAATCGGCCCGTATTTGCCGGGCGCGTACGCTGTAACCGTCGTCCATTCGAATGGGAAAAAGAAAACCGTCCGCGTCGAGCTGTTTGGCGGCGCCCGCGTCCATGAAGTCGATATCACGAAATGAACGAATAAGCAAATACCGCTTCCACGACGGCGGTAATGACAACATCTTGCGTCTGCACAGGCGGCGCTGATGAGGAAACGCTGAGAACAGCCGGACCGTATGGCGACGGCCGGATCGATGACTGTTCTTTCAGTTCAATCGGCGTGTCATAAAGAGGCAAGCTGAGAGCGCGGGCGATGGCCAGCGCTTTTTCTTTGGCGTTTTTCACGGCCAACGCCAATGCCTGCTGGTAATGGGCTTGTTCGTTTGCTAGACGGAATTCCAAGCCGCGGGCGAGGTTTGCTCCATGGGCAACGGCCGCCTCGTAAATGGCGCCGGCTTTTTTAGGGTCGCGGACGGTGATTTCAAGCCAATGTTCGACTCTATAGCTGGATAATACGTCGGCTCCATTGTGATGTTCGTATTGGGGATAGATGGAAAACGCCGTCGTCTCCAAATCTTCTGTTTGCACGCCAAGCGCCTTGAGTGCTCCAATGACTGCGTCGGTGCGTTTCGCGTTGTCAGCAAGCGCTTCTTGAATATGGACGTGTTCGGTGCGCACCCCGATCGCAATGAGGACGGTGTCTGGCTTGGCGCTGACTGTCCCTTGGCCGGTGACGGTCAGTGCGGCGCGGGAGGCGGTTGGCGGTGTGGGGCGGTGCCAAGGCTGCATCGTGTTCCCTCCTTCTGCTGTTAGGCAGTTTTTTTGTCATCATCCGCCGCCTGCCAATAGTAGACGCGCGGCAGTCCGGCATAGCACCAATATTCTTTCAACAGCGAGATCGCGACAAAGGAGACAAGCTGCCAATTGATCGCTTTCATCCCGATTCCCCTTTCGATGGCCCTGTTACTATAGCCTATTCGAAGCGGCCATTGTCCTATGCGCGCCGTCCAGTTGGCGATGAAACTTCTTTGGGCGCTTGTACGTATCATGGAATGGACATGCTATAATGAAAGAAAAGATTAAAGAAGGAGAGGGACCATGAAGCAGCTGCTTCGTACGATATGGCGTTGGTTTGTCTCATGGAACGCAGGGGTCATCGTCGCGGTGATCGTATTCATCGCTGCTGATTTTCGCTTTTGGCCTTCGATTTTATCCGGAATGGGGGCGATGTGGGGGGTGTCCGCCATCATGAAAAGGCGGCATCATCGCCTGCCGGCTGATGTGTCCGCTGAGGAGCTTGTCTACGTTCGCAGCCAGCTTGGCGAAGCGCGCGCGTTATGGAAGCGGCTGCGTCGCGCTCGCTATCGGCTTCGTTCTGTGGTGATGTGGCAAACGGTTTCCCGGTTGAGTGCCATCGTCGATCGAATCATTCGCGCCATCGAGCAACAACCACATCAACTGCGCCTCGCCCAGCCATTTTTCTTAAACGAATGGCCGACGGCGGTGGAGATGGTGGAGAAATACGTTTATTTGGCGCAACAGCCGGTGCAAAGCGCCGATATGGCAAAAGTGTTGCAGGAGACGGAAAGAGTGCTTGACGAGCTGACTTCAGCGGCTGAACGGCAGTTGCTTGAGGTGTTATCGAACGACATCTGGTCGCTGCAAACGGAAGCGAAATGGCTCGAGCGATCGCTCCGACAATCGGATGGGCTTCGTCTGCCGCTGTCAAAGAAAGGAGAATGACGATGGACGAACGGAATCACGGGATGGAACCGACGGATTGGCTGCAAGGGCTGGAACGGACAAGTTCCCTTGATGAGCTGCTTGCAAAGCCGTTTTCTTCGCCGGCCGAACCGCGGCTCAAGGAGGAAGAAAAGCCGGCGCGCGCGCTTGATGCGTTGAAGCCTGAGCATCGGGAAAAAGCGCTTGCGCTCGCCAAACAAATCGACCCGGCCAACCATCAGGCCGTCTTGCAATACGGTGTGGCGGCGCAAGCCGAGCTGTCGAAGTTTTCTCATGCGATTTTGCATCATGTGCAAACGAAAGACGCTGGGCCGGTCGGCGAAGTGATCAGCGAACTGATGGCCAAAATTAAGGAGGTCAACCCCGATGACCTAATGCCGGCGAAAAAAGGGTGGCTGTCCCGCTTGTTCGGCGCAGTGGCCAAGCCGCTGCAAGAGATGGTGGCGAAATACCAAAAAATCGGCGTTGAAATTGACAAAATCGCTGATCGGCTTGAGAAGCACCGGCATTTGTTGCTTCGCGACATCATGATGCTTGAGACGCTCTATGAAAAAAACAAAGACTATTTTGAAGCGCTCAATATTTATATTGCGGCAGCGGAATACAAACTCGAAGAGCTGCGGACGAAGACGATTCCAGAAAAGCAAGCGGAAGCGGAGCGCTCCGGCGACCAAATGGCATGGCAAGAGGTGCAAGATTTGCGGCAGTTTGCCGATCGGCTTGAGAAGCGGGTGCATGACCTAAAGCTCAGCCGGCAAGTGACGATCCAGACTGCGCCCCAAATCCGCATGATTCAGCATATGAACGAAACGCTTGTCGAGCGGATTCAATCGTCGATTTTGCATGCCATCCCTCTTTGGAAAAATCAAGTCGTGATTGCTTTGACGCTGTTTCGGCAGCAAAGGGCGGCTGCGGCGCAAAAGCAGGTCGCCGAAACGACGAATGAGCTGTTATTGCGCAATTCGGAGATGTTAAAAACAAACAGCATTGAAATCGCCAAGGAAAACGAGCGTGGCTTGGTTGATATCGAAACGTTGAAGCGAACACAAGAAAATTTGATCGCTACGCTCGAAGAAACGTTGAAAATCCAAGCGGAAGGTCGATTAAAGCGGCAGCAGGCCGAACGCGAGCTGGCGGCGATGGAAGCGGAATTGAAACAGACGCTGCTTGCGCTGAAACGACCGGAGCAATAAGGGCGGATAGGAGATTGCCCTGTTTCGGCTTGCGGCCAAGCGGTCGATGGATCCGTCCATGGCTGTAGAAGAAAGCGCCAGAAAATCAAAGAGCCTCATGCGAAACGGGTGTCTAGCGAACGAGAAGACACCCGTTTTTTTCACTTGCCATCCGTTTGGTTTTGAACGGGAGGAGGACGGACTGTCAACTGAAGCGGCCGGCATCCCGGCTGTGCAGCCTCCATTTTCTTTATAGAATAGGGGGATGAGGAGGCTCTTGACCGTACCGATCATTTTCTTGTTCCGCTCGTTCACGATCTTTGTCATCCGGACGGGCGGCGCGGACGTCAAACTCTTCCGCCGCCTCCGTTTGCCATTGGCGGCCGATGAGCGGAGCGTCTTTTTCACCGTGCTCGACAGTGACAAATCGCAGCACATAGGCGTGAAACAGCAATTCCCCCATCGCCGCAAGCAGGGCGGAAAAAAACGCCGCGCTTAATATGGCGGCGCCGGCGATGTCATAAAACGCGCCGATGCCGATCCATACCGCTACAAACACAAGCCCAAAATCGGCGATCGTCGCTGAGACGTTGCCAAGCGCCGCAGAACGTACAAGTCGCCGAGCGCATAGGCGACAAGCGTCAGCCAAAGGCTAAACCATAAAATCTCTGCCGATGAAATGCGCAAAAACAGCGGTAAAATGGCAAACATCACCGTGGTGGTCAGCAAATATTTCAGCACTAACGCAAGCAAATGTCTCATTGGGATTCGCCGCCTTTATTCTGCTGGATGGTTTGGTCCTTCCAATTTTTTATCGCCGTATCCCGGCTGTTTTTCCCTGTCTTTGTCCGGTTGTTGTTTTTTTTCTTGTTGTTCAGGGCTGTTGTTTTGCTTTGGCTGTCTCATTAGCCATCATCCTCTCTTTCCATTTGTTTATCGTTAGTTTGCCGCGTTTGTCTTGATGTATACATACATGATCCATAAACTTCCTCTTTTTATTTCCCCCCCTGTTCTACATTAATATAATGAACGGCATGAACAAGGAGGAATACAGATGGCGGAAAACAAACAATCGCTTGAGATGGCTTTACAGCAGTATGTCCCGTCGAATGATGAGGCAGCTTCGTTTCTTGGTTCAGCATTGGCTGAAACACATGAACAAGTGAGCGATATGTACGCGGAGGGAACCATCGAGGCCACGATCGAACACAAAAATGGCTCAGACATCCCCCTTTCTCCGCGGGAGTAAGAAACGTCAAGGAGCTGTTCCTTGGCGTTTTGGTTGATGTTTGTGAGGTAGCGTCAAAAGTTCTA
>NZ_ATCO01000103.1:0-44450 GCF_000422025.1 Geobacillus sp. WSUCF1
GTCTTTCTTTTTCAAGTACACTTTGTGATGAAGAGCCTTTTCTTCTTTATCTTTCGATTCGCCGGAGACGGTTGGCTGCCGCTTGTCCAGCAAAACAAAAAATCCCCCTCATGTCTGTTCGAATGAAGGGGATTTTGATTCTGCCGCTACACTTCGTCGCTGCCAAAGAAATCGCGGAACATTTGAATCGTCGTTTCGCGGTTTAACGCCGCGATCGATGTCGTCAACGGAATGCCCTTCGGGCACGATTGCACGCAGTTTTGCGAGTTGCCGCAGTTGGCCAGTCCGCCGTCGCCCATAATCGCCCGCAACCGTTCGGCTTTATGCATCGCCCCGGTCGGATGGGCGTTAAACAGCCGCACTTGCGACAGCGGCGCCGGGCCGATAAAGTTCGACTTGCTGTTGACGTTCGGGCACGCTTCCAGGCAGACGCCGCACGTCATGCATTTGGACAGCTCGTACGCCCATTGCCGCTTCCGCTCCGGCATGCGCGGCCCCGGGCCCAAGTCGTACGTTCCGTCGATCGGAATCCATGCTTTCACTCGCTTCAACGCATCAAACATCCGGCTCCGGTCGATGACCAAGTCGCGGATGACAGGGAATGTGCGCATCGGCTCAAGGCGGATCGGCTGCTCGAGTTTGTCAATGAGTGCGGCGCACGCCTGGCGCGGTTTGCCGTTAATGACCATCGAACAGGCTCCGCATACTTCTTCCAGACAGTTCATTTCCCAAGCGACCGGCGTCGTTTTTTCCCCTTTGGCGTTGACCGGATTGCGGCGAATTTCCATGAGCGCCGAAATGACGTTCATGTTCGGGCGGTACGGAATGACAAACTCCTCTTCATACGGAGCAGAATCCGGACGATCTTGACGGGTGATGATGAATCGAACCGTTTTGTTCTCGCTCATCTTACTTCACTTCCTCTTTCTTTTTGCTGTAGTCGCGCTTGCGCGGTTTAATCAACGAGACGTCAACGTCTTCATAATGGAACGCCGGACCGTCTGGCGTGTAGCGGGCCATCGTCGTTTTCAGCCATTCTTCGTCGTTGCGCTCCGGAAACTCCGGCTTGTAGTGCGCGCCGCGGCTTTCATTGCGATAGTAAGCGCCAAGCGTAATGACGCGGGCGAGCTGCAGCATGTTGTACAGCTGGCGGATAAACGTCGCTCCTTGGTTGCTCCATCTCGACGTATCGGTGACGCTGATGTTTTTATACCGCTCCATCAGCTCTTGAATTTTCTCATCGGTCTTCAGCAGCCGGTCGTTGTAGCGGACGATCGTCACGTTTGCCGTCATCCATTCACCGAGCTCTTTATGCAGCACGTAGGCGTTTTCCGTGCCGTCCATCGCCAAAATGTTTTCCCACTTTTCTTGCTCCCGTTTCACATAGCTGTCGTATAACGTCGACGGCATCGCATCGGCCGATTTCTCGAGACCGCGGATGTAGCGGACGGCGTTCGGGCCGGCGACCATTCCGCCGTAAATCGCCGACAGAAGCGAGTTTGCCCCGAGGCGGTTCGCGCCGTGAATCGAATAATCGCACTCGCCGGCAGCAAACAACCCTTTGATGTTCGTCATTTGGTCATAGTCGACCCATAAGCCGCCCATCGAGTAGTGAACGGCCGGGAACACCTTCATTGGCACTTTGCGCGGGTCTTCGCCCATGAACTTCTCGTAAATTTCGATAATGCCGCCGAGCTTGACATCCAACTCTTTCGGATCTTTATGTGACAAATCCAAATACACCATGTTTTCGCCGTTGATGCCGAGCTTCAAATCGACGCAGACGTGGAAAATTTCCCGGGCGGCGATGTCGCGCGGCACCAAGTTTCCGTAAGCCGGATATTTTTCCTCAAGGAAGTACCACGGTTTCCCGTCCTTATACGTCCAAATGCGTCCGCCTTCCCCGCGCGCCGATTCGCTCATCAACCGAAGCTTGTCATCGCCTGGGATCGCGGTCGGGTGAATTTGGATGAACTCGCCGTTCGCGTAGTAAACGCCTTGCTGATAGGCGATCGAAGCCGCTGAACCAGTGTTGATGACCGAGTTCGTCGATTTCCCAAAAATGATCCCCGGGCCGCCGGTCGCCAAAATGACGGCATCGGCTGGAAACGCTTTGATTTCCATGGACCGCAAATCTTGTGCGACGATGCCGCGGCAAATTTGCTCGTCATCCAAAACGACGCCTAAAAACTCCCAATGCTCGTACTTCGTGACGAGCCCGGCCACTTCATGGCGGCGCACCTGTTCATCAAGTGCATACAAAATTTGCTGCCCGGTCGTGGCTCCAGCATAGGCGGTCCGGTGATGCTGCGTCCCCCCGAAACGACGGAAATCAAGCAACCCTTCCGGCGTCCGGTTGAACATGACGCCCATCCGATCGAGCATGTAAATGATCCCCGGCGCCGCTTCACACATCGCTTTGACCGGAGGCTGGTTCGCCAAGAAGTCCCCGCCATAGACGGTGTCGTCAAAATGCTCCCACGGCGAGTCGCCTTCCCCTTTCGTGTTGACCGCTCCGTTAATGCCGCCTTGGGCACAGACGGAATGAGAACGCTTTACCGGAACGAGCGAAAACAGTTCGACAGGCACTCCTGCTTCGGCGATTTTAATCGTGGCCATCAAACCGGCCAACCCACCGCCAACAACGATGATTTTCCCTTTTTTCATAGCTACTCACTCCCTAATAGATTGCTGCTTTTGCTTGCATGCCGCACGTTTTGCCTTGCCGGCCCGCCATCGACCAAGCGATCGTTCGGCGAACGGCTAGAGCACGTTTGTCACGAGCCAACGCAGCAGTTCATCGTTGAATCATTCCTTAGGAATGGAACGCTTGTCTTACGCAAACGCCAAGATGGCGCGAATGCCGACAATGGAAAGCGCGATGAAAATGATCATCGTAATGTACGTAAATACTTGCTGCGAACGAGGGGACACCGTCAACCCCCAGCTGACGCAGAACGACCATAAGCCGTTGGCGAAGTGAAAGACCGTGGACAAGATTCCAACAATATAAAATCCGAGCATAAACGGATTGTCGACAATGTTGGCCATCATGTCGTAGTTCACTTCGGCGCCGAATGCAGCCTGCACCCGCGTTTCATACACATGCCAGACGACAAAAATCAATGTAATGATGCCGGTGATCCGCTGAAGCATGAACATCCAGTTGCGGAAATAGCCGTACTGGCGAGTGTTGAATTTGGCTGTAAACGCGATATAAATGCCGTATACAGCGTGGAACAACAATGGAAGAAAAATAACAAAAATTTCAAGAAAATAGCGGAACGGCAAGTTTTCCATAAACGCCGCCGCCCGGTTAAACGCTTCCGGCCCACGGGTCGCAAAATGGTTGACGACCAAGTGCTGCACTAAAAAGATGCCGACGGGAACAACCCCCAGCAGCGAATGGAGCCGGCGATAGTAAAACTCGCGATTCCCTGCCATTATGTAAACCCCCTTCAATTGAATAAAAAATATGTCCCTCTCGCTCGCCATGCGGAAACGGAAACGTCTTCCATTCCCCTATTCGCTTGTCACATTCATTGTACTCCCACATTGTACAAGCGTCAAGAAAACACTGACACAAAATGTTCAAACATTCTCATAGTTGCGCCACCTTAGGAAAGAGGATGCACTCCGGCAGCAATTCAGCTATAATGGGGAAATGGATAGAAAGAGGGGAAAACGATGAAACAGCCACCATTAGAGGACCAATATCAAATGTTTGGGTCAATTGCGCTTTCCGCCTTCGGGACTGAGCTGCTTCGCCATTCGCTTCTTCCCGAGCTGCTTGGCAAAGATGCCGCTTCGCTGCTGTACTGGGCCGGCAAACAGCTGGCGCGGCGCTACCCGCTCGGAACGCTCGATGACGTCGCCGTATTTTTTGAACGGGCGGGCTGGGGGGAGCTATCAACCGGCGAAGAGCGAAACGACGAACTCTATATCGAGCTGTCGGGCCCCATCATCGCCGCCCGCTTTTCCTTGTACGGCAGCTGCTCGTTCCAGCTTGAGGCTGGATTTCTCGCCCAGCAAATCGAACAACAAAAGCGGTTCGTCACCGAAGCGGTCGAACTGCCGCCAAAGCGGGACGGCAAAGCGCGCATTTTGGTGAAATGGGATCGGAAGCAGGCGATCGAATGACATGCAAAGAACGGGCGTCCGCTCGCAAAACGGGCGTCCGTTCAGCCATTATTCATGCAGTTTTTCATAGATTTTCTCCGCCACCGCCCGTGGAATGTTCGCCCGTTGCAGCTCATCAACGGTCGCCTCTTTCATCTTTTTGACTGATCCGAAATAGTTTAACAGCGCTTTTTTCCGCTTTTCCCCGACGCCGGGAATGTCATCAAGCACGGAATGGAACATCGTTTTCTGCCGCGTCTTTCGGTGAAACATAACGGCAAACCGATGCACTTCATCCTGGATGCGCTGCAATAAATAAAACTCTTGACTTTGCCGGTCAAGCGGCACGACATCCGGCGGGTCGCCGGCCAAAAGCTCTGATGTGCGATGTTTTTCGTCTTTCGCCAATCCAGCCAGCGGCACATCCAGTCCAAGTTCGTTTTCGAGCACATCCCGCACCGCCGACAAGTGTCCTTTGCCGCCGTCGATGATGATCAAATCGGGAAGCGGCAATCCTTCTTTCAACACGCGCGTATAGCGGCGGCGCACGACTTCGCGCATCGTTTCATAATCGTTCGGCCCCGCGACCGTTTTCACCTTATATTTCCGATATTCTTTTTTCGCCGGCTTGCCATCGAGGAAAACGACAAGCGCCGAGACCGGATCGGCCCCGTAAATGTTCGAGTTGTCAAACGCCTCGATGCGGCGCGGCGCCGGAATGCCAAGACGCTCTCCGAGACGTTCGACCGCTTTGATCGTCCGTTCTTCGTCCCGCTCGATGAAATAAAATTTTTCTTTCAGAGCAATGGCCGCGTTTTTGCTCGCCAGCTCAACAAGCTCTTTTTTCTTCCCTTTTTTCGGCTGGACGACGGCAACGCCGAGCAATTCGCGGGCGAGCTCGCCGTCAATGTCGGACGGGAGGACGACTTCTTTTGGCTTCAAATGATGCGCTTTCGCATAAAACTGACCCAAAAACGTAAGCATTTCCTCATCCGGGTCTTGGTAAAGCGGGAAGATCGACACGTCGCGCTCGATCAGCTTTCCTTGGCGGAGGAAAAACACTTGCACGCACATCCAGCCTTTGTCGTACGCATAGCCGAATACATCGCGGTCGATGAAGTCGTTGAGCATCATTTTTTGCTTTTCCATCGTCATCTCAATCGCTGCGATTTGATCGCGGTATTCTTTCGCCCGTTCAAACTCGAGCGCTTCCGCCGCCTCGTGCATTTTCTCGGCCAACTCCCGCTTCACGTCTTCATACCCGCCGTTTAAAAAGCGGACGATTTGTTCAACCATCGCCTTATTTTGTTCGTCCGACACCGGGTGGACGCACGGGGCGAGGCATTGGCCCATATGGTAATACAAACAGGCGCGCGAAGGCAGCGTCGAACATTTGCGGAGCGGATATAAGCGGTCGAGCAGCTTTTTCGTTTCGTTCGCCGCCTGCACGTTTGGATACGGGCCGAAATATTTGCCCCCGTCTTTTTTCACTTTGCGGGTGATCAGCAGGCGCGGATGCTTTTCCGCGGTGATTTTAATAAACGGGTAGCTTTTATCATCTTTCAGCATGACGTTGTATTTCGGATCATGCTTTTTGATCAAATTCATCTCCAAAATGAGCGCCTCGGCGTTTGACGAGGTGACGATGTATTCGAAATCAGCGATCTCCTCAACAAGCCGCTGCGTCTTGCCGTCATGCGTCCCGGTGAAATACGAGCGGACGCGCGCTTTCAGCGACTTCGCTTTGCCGACGTAAATGACCGTTCCGTGTTTGTCTTTCATCAAATAGCAACCCGGCTGTTCCGGCAGCACGGCCAGCTTTTCTTTCAGCCGCTCGTTCATTGGCCATCACCTCACTCTCCATCCACCCATTCGTACAGCGTAATCGTCCCATACACCGGATCAGCAAGCAGACTGGAACGATACGTTTTCACTTTGCGCACATGGCGGGAAACATCGATCCCTTGAGCCTCGAACCCTTGGACAACGTGATTGGTCATATATATCGCAGCATGGCGGTAGTTTTCTTTGTCTTGCAAAAAGAAGGAAAAATGGAGCACGTCTTTATGTGGAAAGGGCACGTTCAAATAGTCTAGGACGCGCGTCTCTTCCCACGTATATACCACAAACGGCTGCCGTTTGTCACGCAAATCGTCCGCAAGCTGATACACTGCCGGCGGCGTCTTTGCCTGCTCGCACAGCTGCCCGATGCCGATTGCAGCCTGCAGCAGCACAACCGCCGCCGCCAACACATGCTTCCATGATCGCGGTGCAGCCAATACGCGCCCCCACACGAAAACGAGCGCAATGTGAACGAGCGGAAGGAGATGACGCGGCTTGTCAATGTTTTGTCCGAAAAGCGCCCACAAAGCATACAGCAACGCGGAAACGACAAGCGGGCGCGGCAGCCGAAACGGCCCAGTGCGCCAGGCGATGGCGCCGACCACTGCATAGGCAGCCAGCAGCCAAGCATTTCGGCTGGCCATGCCGGTCCAAAGAAAGTTGTCAAGGACAAAGCGGCGCACCCGCTCCCAAAATGGAAGCGGGCTCGCCGCCGCCGTTCCCCCCCAGTCGCTGAAATGACCGACGACAAACGCCCAGCCAAGCTTGAAAAACGGCCAAAGGCCGCCTTCCGTCGCCGCGACCGCCGCCACCCAAACAAATTGAAAGGCGGCCGCCGCCAACAGCGATGCCGCCACGCGGCCGAGGCGGCGGTGCGTTTTCCAGTCTTCATGCCAAAGGATCAACAACGCAGCGGCAAACGGGGCATAAGACAAACGGATGCCCATGAGGATGCTGAACAACGCGGCCGGCCAAAGCTGCGCCATCCATGTTGTTCGCCGCCGCGCCCATTCCACCGCCCATATGTACCACCAAAGCACGCCAAGCGCCGCGCCGTCCGACATCGGTCTGGCGGCGGCAAGGAGCACGTAGCTTGAAGAAAGCACCGAAAGCGCCGCCCATAGCGCCGCTGAACGCGGCATATGGCGAGCGAGCAGCCAAACGATGGGAAAGGCGGCGGAAAACAACACGAGCACATTCAAGATCGAAAGCGCTTTGGCCGGATTGGCGACCAGAGCGTGCACTGCCATGCCGCCAAGAATCAAATACGGATAGCCCGGGAAATGCGGCTGCATGGCCAATAAATCATAGCGTTCCAACGCCCGCGCAAAGTCAACTTCGTCCCACGAGGCCGCATACGGGTTCGCCCCATACAAACCGGCGCCGGCCAACAAAGCAGCCATTCCGACACCAAAGCTCATCCAAAAGCGATCATCGCCCAACCGTTTGTCCACCGTGTTTCCCTCCAAAGAAAACGTACAAGGCGCAGCGTCCTTGTACGTTACATGACGTTTTTGGCTTGTTCCTCCAACGAGGCAACCGCCGGCTTCTCAACCACGGCCTTCTTTTGACCGCGGCGGCTCGCCACCAACAAATACACGACGACGAAGTAGCCGATATAGGCCAACACTTCTTCAAGCGACGGCATTGAAGAATAACCGAACAGCGCTTTTAAAAAGACGCCGACTTCGCCGGAAAAGACAGGGGCGACGCCATGGTCGCGCACGTAATGTTCGTAATCGATCGGATGTTCCGGAAGCAGCCACGTCAAATCGTATACGTGCGGCATGACGCTGCCGATGAGGCCGATGTCCTGCATCATCGAAATGGCTTGCACGAGCAGTCCGGCGGCAATTAGGACGATAAACGCGCCAGTCACTTTAAAGAACGTCTTCAACGGAATGCGCATCGTCCCTTTAAAGAAGAAGTAGCTGACAAAAGCGGCAATGACGACCCCGGTCGCCGCTCCCCAGCCTTGCATCGCCGCGCCGATGTTGCCGTGCGTAATGGCGGCGAAGAAGAAGACCGTTTCCACTCCTTCGCGCAGCACGACCAAAAACGAGTGGATGACCATGCCGGCGACATTGCCGGCGGTGACAAACTGATCCATTTTCCCTTCCACGCTTTTTTTCATGTCCCGACTATGTTCGGCCATCCAGAACACCATTTGCGTCAAGAGCAACGCGGAAATGACCATGATGCCGATTTTCAAATACGTCTCGCTTCCCATTGCCGCAAAACCGGTAAAGACGAGCTGAAACAACATGGCGACGCCGACGCTCGCCGCCACAGCAAGAGCGGCGCCAAGCCATACATATTTCGTGTATTCACGGTGACCGACCCGTTTCAAATACGATGTAATGATGCCGACAATCAGCAGCGCTTCCAGCGCTTCACGAAACGTGATAAGCAGCGCTTGAACTTCCATGCCCCCGCCTCCCATTCAGTTTAGACTAAGCACGCTTCCGGCGACGTGCGTAAATCAAGACAGTCCCGATGATCACCACAGCGATGACGATGAGCGGAATCCAGTTTTTGGCCTCGGACAAATCGGTCCACTCTTTCTTTTGCACTGCATCCGGCTTTTCCGTGGCGCTTTCCGAAAAATGGCCGACTTTTAGGCTTTTGAGGCCAAATTGCTTTTGCAACGCCGATAAAATGGTTTCCTTGCTTTTCTTGAACGTTTCGATGTCTGATTTTTTCTCGCCGACGCCAAACAGCCCCGGGTTGCCAAGCGACTGAAGCGCCTTGTCAAACTCGGTGCGCAGCTGTTTGTCAAGCGCAGGGTCTTTCCCTTGGATGATCGGCGACAGCGCCTCATACGTCGCAAACGCCTTCGCCAACAGCCGCTTGCTCGTGTCGTACTGATCAAAGTTCGCCTCAATATTGTCCAAACGTCGGGCGATATTGAGCACTAAAATTTTTTCCATGTCTTTGATCACCGCCTGGCGGTCCTTCGCTTCGATGGCTGCAAGCACCGCCTTGGACGGCTCAGGCCCCATGTGCATGTCGATTTCTTCTTTTATGGTTCCGAAAATTTCCTTCGCTGCGGCAAAGTTCGGCGGCTGCTCGTTCAACTTTTCTTTCATCTCTTTATACGCCTCAGCAACCGCTTCTTTGTTCGGATCTCCATACGAATAGGCGAACGCTTTCAGCGGAATGAGATTGAGAATAATGATCACTGCTATGTAAAAAAAGAAACGGGATGTTTTCACGTTTCTGATCCCCCTCCATCAAGATCAATGATAATCATTATCACCATCATTGTCAATATTGGAAAAATGGCCGGCGGCCCAAGGCGGCCGCCTCACGAACAATAGCGCTCCCGCTCCAAAGAAAGCAGATGCGCTTTTCGGTCAATGACCGCTTTTGTTACCGGGCGGCGCATTTCCTTCCAGATGGCCGGGATGACCGCGGTCATATAGGCGGTGAACTTGATGAACGAACGGCCGGTCGTCCGCACTTGGTAGCGGATCGGCACTTCCTTTAGTCGAAACCCTTTGCGCACTAAGTTGAGCGTCAACACTTGGGCGTAATTGTAATCGTGGATGATTTCCGCCTCTTCCATCGCTTGGCGGGAAAACGCGCGCATGCCGGATTGCCCGTCGTACAGCCGCTGGCCGAGCAGGAGCGACTGCAGCCACGTAAAGGCATAGTTGCCGAGGCGGCGGTGCCATTTCATGCCGCGAATCGTGCCAAGGAAGCGCGAGCCGATCGTATAGTCGGCCTCACCGGCGAAAATCGGCGCCAAAAGGTCAGGAATTTGTTCCGGCGGATATTCGTTATCGGCATCGATCATCACGCCGATATCCGCGCCAAGACGGACACACTCTTCAAGCCCTCGCCGCACCGCCGCCCCGAGGCCGCGGTTTTCCGGCCAGCGGCAAATGTAATCGGCTCCCGCTTCTTGCGCCGCTTCAGCAGTCCGGTCGGTCGACCCGTCATCAATGACCAAGACGCTGACCTCTACATCGGGATGGAAATGACGCGGAATGCGGCGAATCACGTCCCCAATCGCCCCTTCCTCATTGTGCGCCGGCAAAAAAACGATGACGTGCTGCTGTTTCATCGCTCTCCTCCTTCCGCATTGCTTCGATCAAAACAGGGCCGCGGCTATGGCTTGGATACGGCGCGCCAAGCAAATAGGCGATCGTCGGCGCCAGCGAGACGAGGCTTCTTTTCTCATCAACCCGTTTCCCTGCCTCAATCGCCGGACCGTACATGAAAAACGGCACATACCGCTCCCCTTCATCGAGATGGCCGTGGCCGCCGATGCCATCCGCTTGGCCATGGTCGGCGCAGACGATCAGCGTCGCGCGCTCAAGCTCGCCTCGCTCCTCAAGCCAGGCGACAAACTCGGCGATCAGCGCATCGGCTTCTTCAATTTTTTCAATATACTCGTCATACAGCACCCCGCGGCTATGGCCGGTCTGGTCGGTGGCGATCAATTGTACGACAAGCAAGTCCGGGTGCTGCTCTTCCACAATGCGTTTCGCCCGCTCGATAATATAGCGGTCAGCTAGTTCGTTAGGCATGACGGCCGTCACCGTTTCGACATCATCTCCGAACGAATCGACCAAATGAGCGATGCCAAGCAAGCGGCCTGTTTTCCCTACTTTGCGGAGCGAGTCAAAGATCGTTTCCACTTTCGCTCCGAGCTTCCATACCATATTCGAGCGAATCCCGTGCTCAAACGGATACGTGCCCGTCAACATCGATGTAAAGCAAACGACCGTACGCGCCGGGTACACGGTCTCCATTTGCGCAAATTCCGTCCCTTGCGCGCGCAGCCGTTTCAAAAACGGGGCGTTGGCCGCTTCAAACCGGTCTTTGCGCATCCCATCAATCACGATGACATACACTTTGTCACTGATCGGCACGGTTGGACTCGGCACATTGTTCGTATAAGTCGGAATGATCTCGGGCTGCCAGTCGAACAAATTCCGATGCAAAATCCATGAAAACAGCCACACCAAAGCAGCAAACAGCCAAAGCGCCCCGCACAGCGGCGCCAAATCCGCCCCTCGTTCCACTTGGATCGACGCATATTCCCAAACAGATAAAAGGAGAAAGACTTTCGGCAGCTGCTCTTGAGCGTTGCCGCTCGTCGAATCGCTGTTTTTCAGCACGAGCTTCCAAAAGCGGGTGAAATTCCACCATGACGTGCCGATGCGCAAATGGTAATAGAGCGTTCCCCAAAAAAAGACGGTAAAGAAAAAGTAAAGCCCCGACGCCAACAGCAGCAGCGCCGCATCAGCAAACGACCAAACGATGAGAAACACAACGTAAGGAATCCATAAATAATTGCGCAAAAACAGCGGATAATCATAGACATAGTAGATGACAAACAGCGGCAGCGCCGCCGCCAGACCAAGCATCCATCCCCATGAGCCGCCCATCCAATCAGCGGCATGGTAGATCGTCATCGTTCCCGCGACAAAAATCGGCGTAAACGGCTTTCCTTCATTCAGCAAATTCCAGCAGCGCGCCGCCATTTTTTCGAATCGTGACGCTTCTTTCATCGCCTCTCCCTTTCCTTTTTCCATACACCCCGCACCATCTGCCAATCGGACCGCCAAAGCAACAATACCATGGCCCCGGCGGCGTAAGAAAACAAAAACTTAAACGCATGGGTCAACACTGCCGCCGCATACGCTTTCTCCCATGGTGCGCCGAGCCGGGTCAACGCAAACGCCATCACCGCCTCATACGTTCCGATCCCGCCGGGGACGACTTGGGCGATCTGGCCGGAAACGGCCGCGCTGTTTGCCCACACCGCCTGTCCAAAGGAAAGCGGGATGCCGACTGCTTTGGCGATCACGCCAATGACGGCCGCTTCACACAACCAGCTCGCCGCCACAGCCGCAGCGATCTCCGCGCCGCGGCGGCCCTGCAACACCGTCCGCCATCGGCGCCATAACCGTTCGAGGCGGAGCGGACGGCGAAACATCACGAGCACAAGCGCCCCCCCTGCGGCAGCGGCCGCCCCCACCAGCGGAAGGCCGGGAATCCGATGCATGTACACATACACCCCCGCTGCCGCAAAACCGCCCAGCACCGCCATGTCCAATAACCGCATGACCGCAACCGACTCGATCGCCTCAGCGGCGGAAACACCCGGCTGGCGGGCAAGCACAGCGACGCGGGCGGCATCGCCCATTTTGACGGGGACGAGATGATTGATCAACAAGCTGAGCAACACCCCACGCCAATAGACGGCAAAGGCGATCGGTTTCCCGACATATTGCTTCCATGCCCATGCCCGCAGCCAAAAGGACGCGCCATACACGAAAACGGCGGCAGCCATATCCGCCGGATGGCGGGCCAGCCCGGCGAGATGCCGAAGCAACGCACGGCCGTCAAAATAGCGATACGTCATCCAACCAAACAGAACAACCATGGCCACCCCGGCGGCCTGCAGCCCCGCCTTGGCCGCCCTACCGCTCATATTCGCGCGCCCACGCCACCGTGCGGGCGAGCCCTTCGGCAAACGCCACCTTCGGCTTGTAACCAAACGCCCGCTCCGCCTTTGTGATGTCCGCCCATGTCGCTTTCACATCGCCTTTCCGCTCCGGCGCGTGCACGATTTTCATATCGGGAAAGTGCTTCCGCAACTCAGCGAGCAGCTGCTCCATGGTGACGGGCGCCCCGGCGCCCAAGTTGAACACTTCGCTTCGCCCGCCGCTGCGGTGAAGCGCCGCGGCCATGCCGGCGACAATATCATCGATGTACGTATAATCGCGCGCCGTCCCCTTGCCATACACGACAATCTCCTCGCCCACCAACAATCGGCGCAAAAACGTGCCGATCGCCATATCCGGACGACCCCACGGCCCGTAAACGGTGAAATAGCGGAAAATCGTCATTTGGTAGCCATACAAATGGGCATAGGCATGACAAAACGATTCCGCTCCGTATTTCGCCGCCGCATACGGCGACACGACGCGGCCATCAGCCATTTCTTCTTTCAGCGGCACGTTGCCGCGGTCGCCATAGACGGATGACGACGAAGCAAACAGCACATGGCTGACTCCCGCTTCCCCCGCCGCCGCCAACACATTGACCGTCGCTTTGATGTCATAATCGATATACGCGAACGGCTCCTCGAGGGAATACGGCACGCCCGGCAGCGCCGCCAAATGGTAGACGACATCGGGGCGAAACTCGACCAGCCACCTTTTCGTTCGCTCCCCATCAAGCAAATCCAAGCGGACAAGCGGCACCCGACCGCCGGTGAGTGTCTGAAACTGCCGCTCTTTCCGTTCAGCCGAATAGTACGGATGAAAGCAGTCGACGGCTATTACGTCATATCCTTGCTTGCTGAGATGGGCCGCGAGGTGGCTGCCGATAAACCCCGCTCCCCCGGTCACCACTACTTTCACAGTCGTCACCCCATTATCAAATTCACTGTCCATTAAGCATCTTACCATAGCGGCCGGCAAAAGTCGCGGATTGCAGGCAAAAGCGAAAAGCATCCGCCAAAGCGCATTCTCAGCCGGGACAAGCCGAAAGGGCGTTTGTGAAAAAAGGGCGTCCTTGGGGACACCCTCCTTCGTCATTATTTCGCCTTTTCCACTACTTGCTGCAGCGCAGCTTCAATTTGCGGCAGCCATTTGTCAGCTTCGGCTTTGTTTTTCGCCTTTGCTGCTTCCAAGTAGCGCGCCGCCTGATCGTTCAACGTGCTGTACGCCTTGTCGCCGAGCAGCGTTTTGATATCATTTTCGATCATGTTAATAAAGAGCGCGCCTTCTAAGGCGGTGATCACCGACTTGTCTTGCCCCCAATTTTCTTTGCTTTCTTCATATTCGTGAAGCGCCACTTTCGCCCATCCGCGCACGAACGCATGGTTCACCGCTTTCGGATCGAGCGTTTTGACATCGGTTTGCAGGTCAAACTGTTTCAAAATGTAGTCCGCCTCCTCCGCGGCATGCCGTTTCATATACGGATAGACGGACTGATAAAACGCCCAGCCTTCCGCCTGCTCCACTTTGGCTTCTTCGGCGTTTTCCTTGGCCGCAGCCGCCGCCTTCGCCGCATAGCCGTGCGGCAACGCTCCGCTCGCTAAATAGAATGTTTTCATCAATGTTTTGTCCACGACTTGCTTGCCGAGGGCAAATGAGAGCGCATCATCGTTTTGCACCGCTTGCTCCATTTGGGCAAACGCCCCGTTGATCGCGTCAACCAACTTCGTTCCGTAAGCCACATCGCGCTTTTCCACGGTCGACTGCAAAATCGCGTAAAATGCCTTCGCTTCCTCAAGCTCTTCCTTTACTTCTTCCTTATTGGCCCAATGCTCTTCTGCTTCGGTAAACTCATGTTTGATCGTCGTGTAAAACACTTTTTGCATCAGCTTGTCAAAAATTTGCTTGACAACCAACGGCTCAAGCGACCCGTCTTTGCCGGCGGCCAGTGCGTTGGTAATATGTTGGTCAAGCGTATCTTCAAATTCCGCGTCACGTTTTTGTACAAGCGGCTGCAGCTTTTCTTTGTAGATGCTCTCCACTTTGCCGAAGTCGACCGCCCCGCCTTGCTTCGCCTTCTCAAGCTCCGCGAGCGCTTCGCTGAACGCTCCCGCATAATCGACTTCCGCTTCTTCCTTCTCGTTCTCCGTCTTCTCTTCCTCTTTCGGCTTTTCTTGTTTTTCCACAGCCGTTTGGTTGCTGCTTTCTTTTTCTGTTCCCGCCGTCTGTTTGCTCTGGCCGCACGCGCCAAGCGCCAACGCCGCGGCGGCGAACACGGCGAGCCACTTCCATTTCCATGACATGATCGATCCCCCCATAGACCATTAAAAATGATAATCAATATCACACAAGCACGATTATAAAAGAACATGAATTTCAAAGTCAATCAAAAATAAAAAAGGATGGATGCTCTTTTGCAGCGCATCCCCCTTTTTTAGAACCGATCACACCTTAATCACATTTGGAAAAAACTCGTGACCCACTACCTCGCCGCGAATGGAAGAAGAAGGAACATCCAATGACAACAACGGGAATAACAATTCCGCCACGCGATACGCCTCTTCCAAATGCGGATAACCTGATAAAATGAAGTAACGGATGCCGAGTTGCTCGTATTCACGGAGACGTTCAGCCACTGTTTCCGGATCACCGACAAGCGCGGTGCCCGCGCCGCCGCGAACGAGCCCAATCCCCGCCCAAAGGTTTGGGCTGATCTCCAACGACTCTTTCCTCCCCCTGTGCAGCTCGCGCATCCGTTGCTGCCCGACAGAGTCATAACGGGAAAACACCCGCTGCGCCTCTTCAATCGTCCGGTCATCTACATACTGAATCAATCGCTCTGCCGCTTCCCACGCTTCTTTTTCTGTTTCGCGAACAATGATGTGGAGACGAATGCCAAATTCGATTTCTCTCCCTTCTTGGCGAGCGAGTTCCCTTACCCGTTCTATTTTTTCTTTCACCTGTCTAGGCGGCTCCCCCCAAGTCAAGTAGACGTCCGCATGGCGGGCGGCAACCTGTTGGCCGGCATCCGACGATCCGCCGAAAAAGAGGCGCGGATACGGTTTTTGCACAGCCGGGAACAACAATTTCGCCCCTTTGACTGACACGTGCTTTCCTGCAAACGTCACTTCTTCTCCTTCCAGCAATCGGCGCCAAATCGTCAAAAACTCGTCCGTCGCTTCATACCGTTCGTCATGCGACAAAAACAGCCCATCCCCCGCCAACTCAACGGGGTCGCCGCCGGTGACGACATTTACAAGCAGCCGGCCATCGGAAATGCGATCGAACGTGGAGGCCATGCGCGCCGCCAATGTTGGCGTCATCAATCCTGGGCGAACAGCGACAAGAAAACGCAATCGCCTCGTTTCCGCTGCCAGCGCTGCCGCCAACAGCCATGGATCTTCGCACGATTTCCCCGTTGGAATGAGCACCCCTTCGTATCCCAATCGATCAGCCGCTTGGGCCACTTGTTTGAAATAGCTGTATTCCGGCGAGCGGCCGCCTTTTGCCGTCCCTAAATACCGTCCGTCGCCATGAGAAGGAATAAACCAAAGGACTTTCATATTGTTTTCCTCCTTATCTCATGATCGTTTTTTCAGAGCCATGGGAAATGGAATGAATCACCTCTTCCATCCTCGACAACAAGTCGTCCGAAAACACGAGGCGGCCTTCGTCATCATGCCCCAATGTCCAATCCAAAATAAAGACGCCATGCAAGATTTCCCGCGCTCCCAAAATGGAGAAAATGGGTTTGAGCGCGTATTCGAGAGCCAACAGATGAGCAATGGTCCCCCCCGTAACAATCGGCACAACTAGCTTCCCAGCAAACGCCTTTTCCGGCAGCAAATCCAAATACGCTTTTAAAATGCCGGTGTAACTTCCCTTATACACTGGACTTAGTACAACCACCACTCGTGACTGGCGGATCCAATCATGTGTTTTCACAATCGAATCGCTTGATGAATGCGCATAAAGCAAATCTTCCGCCGGCAAATCGCGCAATCGGATGAAATATACCGTATGGCCGATCCGTTGCAATTGCTCGCTCACCCATTTGGCCACTCGATTCGTTTTCGAGGCGCGCGACGGACTTCCAGAAATAATGGCCACCGTTGTCATTTGTTTCCCCCCACATTCTTTTATGCCCCGCTGTCCTTAACATCCCCTTGGAAGAGCGTTGTTCAAGGGGAATTCGGCTTTTCACAATGCCCTATCATTTTCAGTGGAACAGCTTGTATTGATGAAGTGTGAATGTTACAGGATTTCCTTATTGTCCCTTTATGACGACCACAGCGTCTTCCACTTTGACCCGTTTTGGAATCACCCCGGCCTCATAAAAACGATCCGCAATGCGTTGCTGGGCGTCGACCACCTCCTTCGTCAGCGGAAACACCCCATATTCTCTTCGGCTCAACGTCCGTTTCCAAATCTCTTCGCCAATTTTCGTTTCTTTAGCCAATAGTTTGGCGGCTTCATCGGGAGAGGAGTGGATTTCTTGATGAACTTTATTCAGTTGTGCAATGACCGTCTTCGCTACATCTGCATACTGCTTCACATACCCATTCCGTCCTACGATAAATCCATATTGTTTGGGAAGTCCTTTCGCATCCATCAAAATGCGCGCACCGCCGTTCACTTCGGCATCGGCCAAGAACGGATCCCAAATGACCCAGGCGTCCACATCACCACGCTCAAACGCAGTTCGCGCTTCAGACGGCTGCAAATACACCGGAGTAATGTCGTTAAGTGTCAATCCAGCTGTCTCTAATGCCGTCAATAGTGTATAATGGGCGCTTGATCCTTTGCCGAAAGCCACTTTTTTTCCTTTCAAATCAGCAACGGTTTGAATCGACGATGTTTTGGGCACAATGATCGCCCGCGCAACTTCCGGTTCGTAGGCAAGATACACCAACTGTGAATCCGGGTTCGCCTGCGCCAACACCGCGGGAGCCCCGCCGACATAACCGATGTCGATTTGTCCGGCATTCAACGCTTCCAGAAGGGGGGGACCGGATTGGAATTCAAACCATTTGACTTGAACACCATGCTTTTGTAATTGTTTTTCCAAGTATCCTTTTTCTTTCAAAAATAGTGAAAACGATGATTTTTGATAGCCAATATGCAGCTCTTTCGGCCATGAATCGGCTGACGCCGAATCCTTGGACGAGGCGGGGGAGGCGCCTCGTTCTTGCCCGCAAGCCGCCAGCAGCAGGCATAAGCATGCGCTTAACACAGATAGCCAAACCAACCGTTTTTTCATCTACAACGCCCTCCTTTTCTCACCGATGGAAACTGAAGCGATCGCTCTCTCCTCCGGCTTTGTGCCTAAAATGCGACGCAAAATCGTATCCACCAAATCGGCGAACGCCGCATCGCCGCGCTGGCGCGGCCGCGGCAGACGCACAGGCACATCAAGTGTGCACACCCCGTCTTCGATGAGGATTACTCGATCCGCCAGCATCACCGCTTCATCAACATCGTGCGTAACAAGCAAAGCCGTAAACTTCTGTTCAAGCCAAAGCCGTTCAATGAGACGCTGCATGTCAATCCGAGTGAGCGCATCAAGAGCTCCAAGTGGTTCATCGAGCAACAGTAGCTGCGGATGGCTGATGAGGGCGCGGGCAAGGGCCACGCGCTGGCGCTGTCCTCCTGACAGCACGGTCGGCCAATCGTCCGCACGGTCAGCCAGCCCCACTTGCTCGAGCACCTCCAGCGCTTTCGGCTCCCATTCCCCTTTCAATCCGAGCCCGACGTTATCCATGACGCGCCGCCACGGCAGCAAGCGGGCGTCCTGAAACATGACACGTGCCTTCTCATTGAGCCCACGCAGCTCCTCCCCATCCACCAGGATCCGGCCGGACGTCGGCTCCTCCAATCCGGCGGCCAAGCGCAACAGAGTGCTTTTGCCGCATCCGCTGCGGCCAATGATGGCGACAAACTCTCCCCTCTTCACCACCAAATTGACGCGGCGCAACGCGTGTTTGTCCCCAAACTGTTTTCCCACTTGTTCCAAAATCAACTCCGCCCCTCGTCCCGGTCCCATTCATTGATCCTCCTTCCAACATTCGTTTCCAAGCCTTATGGACATTTGTTGAAGCGCCTGACATTGTTTGGCGATTTTCATATATGCTGATAATTGACGTTCCAACGAAGCCATCTTCTTTCTAGAAAACGGGCGATGCTGTCGGCCAGCTTGCCGAACAGCGCGTAAAGCAAAATGCTGAAAACAACGACATCGGTCTGCATAAACTCGCGCGCATTCATGGCCAAATATCCAATGCCGCGGTCGGCCGCGATCGTTTCCGCGACGATGAGCGTCAACCACATAATGCCAAGGGCATAGCGCAATCCAACTAAAATCGAAGGCAACGCACCAGGCAGCCAAATGCGCCAAAACAGCTGCCATGGTCCAAGCCCATAGACGCGCCCCATTTCCAGCAAGCCGGCGTCGACATTGCGGATGCCGTGCAAGGTGTTGACATACATCGGGAACAGCACGCCTAACGCGACAAGAAACACTTTCGCCTCCTCTCCAATGCCAAACCATAAGATAACGAGCGGGATCAATGCTAAATGCGGAATATTGCGAATCATTTGGATCGATGTGTCCAACAATCGCTCAGCCGGACGAAACACTCCATTGAGCAAGCCGAGAAGAAATCCGATCGATCCGCCGATGGCAAAGCCAGTCAGCGCTCTCCAAAAACTGACGGACAAATGTTTCCATAATTCTCCGTTCGAAGCAAGATTCCACGCCGCAACAATCACATCAGTCGGCGCCGGCAGCACTCGCGAAGACAGCCAACCAGCTGCTGCTGCCGCTTGCCATGCAGCGAGTAGACCGATCGGCAACGCCCACGGCACAGCCTTCCCCCCAGCCCATCCCGTCCACCTTGATAATTTCACTTCATTTCCACTCCTTTCCATCGATTCTCGTCCAAAAGTTGTCTGCCCTTTCAGCCTGTTGGATGACGCATTCGAACCTAACCACGATCATGTTGTCAAGGAGGCAGACCGGCTTTCTATCATACATTCAGCCTCTCATCACTCTTGTGCGCATTTCTTCATTTCCCCTCACGCCAAACCGCCTCTTTCACGTCTATTTTCTTTGGCAGCAGCCCTAACTGAAAAAACTGGTCGGCGATTTGCTGCTGTTGAGCCACGACTTCATCGGTGACCGGCTCAATGTTGTATGTGCGCCGTTTGGCTGCCGTCTCCAGCGCCTGTTCATCAATGCCGAGCTCCGGAGCCAAAAACGCGGCTACTCCTTTCGGATCATTGCTTGCCCAGCGATCGACCTTCTTCAGCTCTTCCAAAATGATGTTGACAACATCCGCATGCTTTTCCGCAAACGATCGAGAAGCAAAGAAAAACTCCCGGTTGGCTGCTAATCCTTGCCCGTCTGCTATGACACGCGCTTTTCCGCCTTGCTCCGCCGCGGCGTAGAACGGATCCCAAATGACCCACGCATCGACGCTTCCTTGCTCAAAAGCAGCGCGCGCGTCTGCGGGAGGCAAATAAACGGGCTGGATGTCAGAAAGTTTCAATCCTGCTTTTTCCAACGCCTGGACAAGCAAATAGTGAACGTTCGATCCTTTGTTCAACGCCACTTTTTTCCCTTTCAAGTCCGCGATCGTGCGAATTGGCGAATTTTTGGGGACTAAAATCGCTTCAGCAGCCGGATTCGGCGGCGTGGTCGCCACGTATAAAAGCGGTGTTCCAGCTGCTTGGGCAAATACAGGCGGCGCTTCACCTGTATGGCCAAAATCCAAGCTGCCCGCGTTCATCGCCTCAAGCAGTTGGGGCCCACCGGGAAACAGCGACCATTGCACCGTATACCCCAACTTTTTCAATCGTTTTTCCAAATCCCCGCGCGCTTTTAGCATATTGAGCGTGCCATATTTTTGATAGCCGATCCGAATGACCTCGCTTGCTTCCCCTTTTTGCGACGAAGCAGATCCTTTGTCTTCCTTCCCGCTATGTGCGTCGCATCCGGAGCCCATCCATAACAAAAAGACGATGGCCAGCATCCATAGTGCTTTCTTCTGTTTTAACCATTGATCCATCATTGTCCCTCCTCGTTTTCCTCATCTAATTCGCAACGGAATAAAGCGAAGCGGCATCACCTCCCAAAAATAAACTATAACTATAGAAAAACTATGAATAAAAAATGTATAATTCCTATATAACCAATATGAATTGTTGGTTATTAATATAAAGAAAATGCTTCCTGTTGTCAATCATTTTTTGAGGCCATCAAAAAAATCCAGAGGTCCCTCCCTCTGGATTTTTGGTCATCGACATTACGCATGCTTGCTCACAAACTCCACAAGCGCCTCTTTCGGCTGATAGCCGATCGCTTTGTCGACAAGTTGGCCATCTTTGAACAGAAGCAGCGTCGGGATGCTCATGACGCCGAACTTCGACGCTGTTTCTTGGTTTTCATCGACATTCACTTTGACGATTTTCACTTTGTCGCCCATTTCGCGGTCAAGCTCTTCCAGCACCGGAGCGATCATGCGGCACGGTCCGCACCATGGCGCCCAAAAGTCAACGAGCGTGAGGCCGTCTTTCGTTTCTGCGGCGAACGTTTGGTCAGTGGCGTTGACAATCGCCATATGGATTCCCTCCCATCTTCTTGAATGCTGCAAGCAAAGTATACCATGGAATGCAAGTCTGCGCGAATGTTTTGCTTCGTTTCTACTATTCGCTTTTGCCGCGGAATTTATCCGTCAAAAAACGGACGGCTGCAGCCGCCCGTGTTGTTCATTACGAATGCACTTTCAGTTTTTTGAACTCTTCGGTGAGGAGCGGAACGACTTCGAACAAATCGCCGACAATGCCGTAGTCCGCGACTTTAAAGATGTTGGCTTCCGGGTCTTTGTTAATGGCGACGATGACTTTCGAGTTGGACATCCCCGCTAAATGCTGGATGGCGCCTGAGATGCCGCAGGCGATGTAAAGGTCCGGCGTGACGACTTTTCCCGTTTGTCCGATTTGCAGCGAGTAGTCGCAATAGCCGGCATCGCACGCCCCGCGCGAAGCGCCGACCGCGCCGCCCAACACTTCGGCGAGCTCTTTGAGCGGCTTGAAGCCTTCGGCGCTTTTGACGCCGCGGCCGCCGGCGACGATCACTTTCGCCTCGGTCAAGTCGACGCCTTCCGCCGTTTTGCGGACGACTTCTTTGACAATCGCGCGCAAGTCTTTAATCTCGACGGCGAGCGCTTCCACGCTGCCTGTGCGCGACTCGTCGCGCTCAAGCGGCGCGATGTTGTTCGGACGCACGGTCGCGAAGATGATGCCATCGGTGACAATTTTCTTTTCAAACGCCTTGCCGGAGTAGATCGGACGGGTAAAGACGATGTTGCCGCCTGCCTCTTCGACGGCGATGACGTCGGAAACGAGGCCGGCGTCGAGCTTGATGGCCAATTTCGGCGACAAGTCTTTGCCGAGCGCCGTATGGCCGAAGACGATGCCTTCCGGCTGCTCTTTGTCAATCACGGCTTTTAACGCTTGCGAATAGCCATCTGATGTATAAAATTTCAAATTCGGATGTTCGATGACGACGACGCGGTCGGCACCGCGGTAAATGAGTTCGTTCGCATGCGCCTGCACTTGGTCGCCGACGAGCACCGAGACGACTTCCCCGCCTTCGGCGATCGTTTTGGCCGCTGCAATGGCTTCAAACGAAACGTTCCGCAGCGATCCATCCCGCACTTCTGCTAAGGTCAATACTTTACGTGCCATGTTTCAGTCCCCCTATCCTTTGATTCCCCGTTGTGCTTCATCCGAACGCCGACAGCGGTTTCCGCTTATACCACTTTCGCTTCGGAGCGGAGCAGCTGAACGAGTTCCTTCACTTGATCAGCGATCTCGCCTTGCAAAATTTTGCCCGCTTCGCGCTTCGGCGGCAAGAACACTTCGATCGTTTTCGTTTTTGCTTCGACATCCTCTTCATCAAGATCCAGGTCGTCAAGCTCCAACTCGTCAAGCGGCTTTTTCTTCGCCTTCATAATGCCCGGCAACGACGGATAGCGCGGTTCATTCAGCCCTTGTTGAGCGGTGACAAGGAGCGGCAGCGACGTTTCGATGATTTCCTCATCCCCCTCGACGTCGCGCACAACGGTCACTTTGCCGCCGTCGGCAATGTCGAGCTTCGTGATCGTCGTCACATACGGAATGCCGAGCAATTCCGCAACGCGCGGGCCGACTTGCCCGGAACCGCCGTCAATAGCGACGTTGCCGGCTAAAATCAAGTCCGGGTTTTTGTCTTTTAAGTATTCAGCGAGCACTTTCGCCGTCGTATATTGGTCTTGTTCTTCGACATCATCGTCAATGTTGATGAGCACCGCTTTATCGCAGCCCATGGCGAGCGCCGTGCGCAGCTCTTTTTCCGCTTCCTCGCTGCCGACGGTGACGACCGTCACTTCACCGCCGTGTTTGTCGCGGACTTGAATGGCTTCTTCAATGGCGTATTCGTCGTACGGGTTGATGATGAATTCAGCGCCTTCCTCGTTGATCTTGCCATTGACGATGGAGATTTTTTCTTCCGTGTCAAAGGTGCGTTTCATCAACACAAAAATGTTCATGTCGTTCCCCTCCTCGGTTTGGTCGAACATTGTTTCATGTTCCAACATTCAGATATTTACAGGGATCATTTCCCTTTAAAGACAGGCGGCCGTTTTTCCAAAAACGCCTGCACGCCTTCTTTTGCATCCTCGGATCCAAACACGCGGCCAAACCATTCCGCTTCCTCGCGCACTGCCTCGGCAAACGATTTTTCCTTCGCGGCGTTGAGCAGTTCAATCGTCGCACGGACGGAAAGCGGACTTTTGGCGGCGATCTTTTTCGCCAACGCTTTTGCTTCATCAAGAAGCCGCTCTTCCGGCACCGCCTTGTTGGCAAGCCCCCATTCAACCGCTTCGAGTCCGGTGATCGGCTCGCTCGTCCACATCATTTCCGCCGCTTTGCCAAAGCCGACGTAGCGCACAAGCCGCTGCGTGCCAGCAAATCCAGGGATGATGCCAAGCTGCAGCTCCGGAAGGCCGAGTTTGGCGTTTTCCGCCACCACGCGAATGTGGCAGCTCATAGCCAGCTCCAACCCACCGCCTAATGCGGCGCCGTGAATCGCCGCAATGACTGGTTTGGAAAAGCGTTCGATCCGCTCCATCACGAGTTGGCCGTTGCGCGACAAGCCGGATGCCTCCTCAGCGGAAGCGATGGACGTGAATTCTTTAATATCGGCGCCGGCTGAGAAAAATCTTCCTTCGCCATGAAGCAGCACGACGCGTACTTCCGGATCGGTCTCGAGCTCGTCCAACACGGTTGAAAACTCTTTCAAAACCGCTGATGAAAGGGCGTTCGCCGGCGGCCGCGAAAACGTCACGACGGCGACGAACTCCTCTTTCGCTATGCGAAAATGCTCCATGAAGCCTCTCCCCTTTCTGCCTTTCCTAACGCCCGGCGGCGCACCCTTTGACGAGCAGTTCGTACACCGGATCGGCGAGGGCGGCCAAGTCATACTTTTGCTCGTTCATCACCCACGTCGTCACCGTTTCATCAAGGGTGCCAAAGATCATTTGCCGAGTGAGCCGGACGTCTAAATCTTGGCGAAACTCCCCTTTTTCCATCCCCTCCATGATGATGCGGTCGATGAGCCGCAAATATCCTTTCAGCACCTCATTGATGCGATGGCGCAGCTCTTTGTTCGACTGGCGCAGCTCAAGCTGCGTCACGACCGCCATATGCGGATCAGCGGCGAGGGCGGAAAAATGAGTTTTCACCAATACATACAATTTCTCTAGGGGGCTTGAAATTCCTTCTGTCTCTTGTTCAATTTTCTCGATGAACGCCCCCATCTTTTCCTGAAAAAGCGAAATTAAAATATCCTCTTTGTTTTTAAAATAAAGGTAGATCGTGCCGTCGGCGACACCGGCCTGCTTGGCGATTTTCGACACCTGTGCTTGATGGTAGCCGTGCTCGGCGATGACGACGACGGCAGCGTCAATGATTTGCTTAAATTTCGGCTTTTCCCTCCGCAATATGGATTCTCCTTTTCTCACTTTCCATCCGCCAAATGAATGAACCATCATTCATATTTTCATTTTACGGGCAATTCTGCCGATTTGTCAAGCTTCTTTTTCTCCTCTTCCACCAACACGCGGCGCAAAATTTTGCCGACCGCCGTCTTCGGCAATTCGCTGCGGAACTCGTAGATGCGCGGCACTTTGTAAGCAGCCAGGCGCTGGCGCATAAACGCGTCAAGCTCCTGTTCGCTGCACATCTCCCCCGGCTTTAACACGACGAACGCTTTCACCGTCTCGCCGCGGTACGGATCCGGAACGCCGATCACGGCCGCTTCCTGCACTTTCGGGTGCTCGTACAGCGCTTCTTCGACTTCGCGCGGGTAAATGTTGTAACCGCCGGCGATAATGACATCTTTCTTGCGGTCGACGATATAAAAATACCCCCGCTCATCCATATAGCCGATGTCGCCGGTGTACAGCCAACCGTCGCGCAGCACTTGCTCGGTCTCCTCCGGACGGTTCCAATAGCCTTTCATCACTTGCGGCCCGCGCACGACGAGTTCTCCACGCTCGCCCGGCTTTGCTTCCTCACCCGTTTCCAAGGAAATGATTTTCGCGTCCGTATCCGGCCACGGAACGCCGATGCTTCCTTTCACCCGCTCCCCATCCCAAAGGAAGTTGCTGTGGGTGACAGGGGACGCCTCGGTCAACCCATAGCCTTCAATCAATTTTCCGCCCGTCACCCGTTCAAACTGCTCCTGCACCTCAACCGGCAACGGAGCGGAGCCGCTGATGCAGACGTTGATCGAGGATAAATCATATTTGGCCAAGTCGGGCTCATTCAACAAAGCGATATACATCGTCGGCGCGCCTGGGAACATCGTCGGCCGGGTGCGCTCGATTGCTTTTAATGTTTGCTTGACATCAAAGCGCGGGAGCAGCACCATTTTGCTCGCCATCATCACGGACAAATTCATCACCGTCGTCATGCCGTACACGTGGAAAAACGGAAGCACACCGAGCACCGTTTCTTTTCCTTTTTCGCATTTATACACCCAATGAGCGCACATGAGCGTATTGGCGATCAAATTGCGATGCGTCAACATGGCCGCTTTCGGATGCCCCGTCGTGCCGCCTGTATATTGCAGCAGCGCCACATCTTCCACCGGATCAATGTCCTCCCCGATCGGCGCCGTCTCTTTGCAGCTCATGATCGTGCGGAACAGATGAACAGTTTCGCTTTCCGCGATGCGGACAATCGGCATGTTTTGCTTCCGCTGCACAAGCGGATACAGCCATTTCTTCACCGTGGGCAAATAATCTTGCATTCTCGTGACAATCCAATGTTTGACTGGCGTCCTCCCTTTCACCTTTTCCGCCTTTGGATACAGAAGATCCATCGTCACGAGCACCGAGGCGCCGCTGTCGTTCAGCTGGTATTCAAGCTCATACTCGGTGTAAAGCGGATTCGTCTGCACGACGATGCCGCCGGCTAGGAGCGTCCCATAGTAGCTGATGACGGCCTGCGGGCAGTTCGGCAGCATCACCGCCACCCGATCCCCTTTTTTCAATCCGATCGTCCGCAAATAATGCGCGAATGTCAATGCTTGCTCGTACAGCTCGCGAAACGTCATCGTCTTTCCGAAAAAGTCGATCGCCTCATGGTCTCCGAATTGTTCCGCCGTCTCCCGCAAATAGTCGGAAAGCGTTTTCTTTGGATAGTCGAGCGTATGCGGAATCTCCGGCGGGTAGTGAGCGAGCCACGGTTTTTCCATCCCAATCCCCCCTTACTTCTATTTTATTTTACTTTTTCTAATTTTTCATCAAAAAAACGCCTCGCCTGAGCGAGACGTCACCAAAACCAGTACACCAAACCAACGAAGAAAAAGCACGCGCAAATGACAAACAAGATTTTCGCCAACACATCAACCGATCGGTTGCGCACCGCCATATAGACGATGCCGGCGATCAAAAGCAGTCCGACTGCGATCAACAACCATTTGACTACTGCGTTCATTCGTTGTTCCCCTTTACTGAATCCCTTCGCCGATGACAAACGACAAACCGACGGAAATCACCATGGAAATCAAGCCGACGGCCCGGTTGTCATTGGCAATTTCGTCATCAATATTGAATTTCGGCGTCAAAAATTCGTAAATAAAGTACGCGGCCAGCAGAAGCAAAAACCCGTACAGCCCCCAGCCGATCATCGACGGCAGCGATTCATGGCGGGCGAGCGCATAGCGAAAAATGTTGGCGATGCCAAAAATCTTTCCGCCGGTTGCCATCGCCACCGCCACATTGCCTTTGCGAATCTCTTCCCAGTTTTTGTACTTCGTCACCAATTCAAATACGGCTAAAAAGACGACGATGCACAGCACGGCGACGCTGAAATTGGCCGCCGTTTTCACCATGTCGTGCTCCCAAAACGACGCCATTGCCATCGCCCCCATCATTTCAGTTCCACGATCGTCACCCCAGTGCCGCCTTCATTCGCCTCACCAAATCGGAAGCTTTTCACCGCCCGATGTTGCTTCAAAAACTGCTGTACTCCTTGGCGGAGCGCGCCCGTTCCTTTGCCGTGAATGATCGAAACACGCGCATAGCCAGCGAGCACAGCATCATCCAAGTACTTCTCAAGCCGAAGGAGAGCGTCTTCGTACCGTTCGCCGCGCAAGTCAAGCTCGAGGCTCACATGGGCGTCCTTGCCTTTCACCGTCGCAATCGGCGTCACTTCTTTCGCCGGCGCGCTGCCGATATACTCCAAATCGCGTTCACGGATTTTCATTTTTAAAATGCCAAGCTGCACTTGCCATTCGTCGTCCGACACTTTTTCGATCAAGTAGCCTTTTTGGTTGAGGCTCGTCACCTTCACTTCATCACCCGGCTGGAACACATGGCGTGAAGCAGCCTTTTTCGCCTTTTTCCGCTTCTCCACTTTCGGCATAGCGGCAGCGAGCCGCTTTTTCGCCTCGACGAGCTCATGCTCTTTCACTTCCGCCTGCTTTTCTTTTTGCAAGCGGCGCAGCTCTTGAATGATCCGCTCGGCTTCGCGTTCCGCGGCGCGGATGATGTCGGCTGCTTTTTGCGTTGCTTCCGCCAGCCGCTCCGCTTTTTCTTCTTCGAGCTCTTCCCATTTTTGTTCCCATTCGGCGCGCAGACGCTCAGCCTCCTCCAGCGCCGCCCGCGCCCGCGCTTCCTCTTCCTCCGCTTGCTTTTTGCTCCGTTCAAGCGACGCGATCATGTTTTCGACGTTATGGCTTTCCGCGCTCACTTGCGCTTTCGCCCGCTCGATGATGCGTTCATCAAGCCCAAGGCGGCGCGAAATATCAAAGGCGTTGCTGCGGCCGGGGATGCCGATCAACAGTTTATACGTCGGGCGGAGCGTTTCGGTGTCAAACTCGACGCTCGCATTCACGACACCGGGGCGGTTGTAGCCGTACGCTTTCAATTCGGGATAATGCGTCGTCGCCACCGTCCGCGACCCGCGCCCGTGCACTTCATCCAAGATGGCGATCGCGAGCGCCGCCCCTTCCTGCGGGTCGGTGCCAGCCCCAAGCTCGTCAAACAGCACAAGGCTTTCACCATCGACATGGCGCAAAATGTCAACGATATTGACCATATGGGACGAGAACGTGCTCAAGCTTTGTTCGATCGACTGCTCGTCGCCAATATCGGCGAAAACGGAACGGAACACCGCTGCTTCCGATCCGTCGGCCGCCGGGATGAACAGCCCCGCTTGCGCCATGAGCGTCAACAAGCCGATCGTTTTTAACGTCACCGTTTTTCCGCCGGTGTTCGGCCCGGTGATGACGATCGTCGTATAGTCGCCGCCGAGTTCAATGTCATTCGGCACCGCCTTTTCTTGATCCAGCAGCGGATGGCGTGCCTGCAAAAAACGAAGATAGCCTCGGCTATTGACCGCTGGCTTCGCGGCTTGCAACCGGCGGGCGTATTTCGCCTTGGCGAACGCAAAATCAAGCGCCGCAAGTGACTCAACCGCCCGCGCAAGCGGCTCGGCCTGCTCAGCGACTTTTGCCGAAAGTTCGCGCAAAATGCGTTCGATTTCTTGCTTTTCTTTCGCCCGCGCTTCGCGGAGCGCGTTGTTCAACTCGACGACCGCCTGCGGTTCAATAAACAGCGTCGCCCCGGACGCTGACTGGTCGTGGACGATGCCGCCGTAGGCGCCGCGATACTCTTGTTTCACCGGGATGACATATCGGTCATTGCGGATCGTAATGATGGCGTCCGACAGCCGCTTTTGCGCCGACGGCGAGCGGATGATGTTCTCGAGTTTCTCGCGGATGCGCGCTTCCACTGACCGAATTTGCCCGCGCAGCGAGCGGAGGCGGTCGCTTGCGGCATCCAACACTTCGCCATGGTCGTCGATCGAGCGGCGAATGTCATGTTCAAGCGCCGGCACCTCCACGAGCTCATCGGCATAAGTGGACAGACGGTCCAATCCCCCGTGCTCTTCATGCAGATCCATAATCAGCCGCTTCATTTGCCGGCTTGCGGCCGAGGTGGCCGCCACTTCAAGCAGCTCTTGCGGGCTGAGCGTGCCGCCGATCGCCGCCCGCTTGAGATGCGGACGGATGTCGACTACTCCGTCAAGCGGCGCATAGCCAGCAAGCCGCAAAACAGCGGCGGCTTCATCCGTTTCGTCAAGCCAGGCGGCCACCTCCTCCAAGTCAGAAGACGGTATGAGAGCGTCGATTTTTTCCAAACCGAGCGGCGAGGACGCATGCTCTGCCAACTGCTCTTTCACTTTATCGAACTCCAAGGTGTGAAGCACTTTTCGTTGCACGTATCTGACCCCCAGCTGATTCATTTCTTTCGTTTGTCGCGCAAAAACTGTTGCAGCTTTTCAAGCGGCCATGTGTTGATGACCGTTTCCTTATGGATCCAACCTTTTCTTGCCGTCGCTACGCCGATCGCCATATCCTCGAGCATGTCCAAATGGTGGGCGTCCGTGTTAATGGCAATATACGCCCCCGCTTCCTCGGCTTTTTTCACGTAGGCCGCCGACAAGTCGAGCCGGTTTGGGTTGGCGTTTAACTCAAGCACCGTGTTCGTCTCCGCCGCCAGCTCCACGAGCCGCTCGATATCGACGTCATAGCCGTCGCGCTGGCCGATCAGCCGCCCGGTCGGGTGGGCAATGACATCGACGTACGGGTGGCGAAGCGCCGCCTCCAACCGTTTCATGATCGTCTCGCGCGGCTGTTTGAACGCAGAGTGAATGGCGGCGATGACAAAATCAAGCTCCTTGAGCACGTCATCGTCGTAATCGAGCGTCCCGTCCGGCAAAATATCCATCTCAATGCCGGCCAAAATCGTAAAATCCGAATAGCGCGCGTTCAGCCGTTCGATTTCCTCGCGCTGGCGCCGCAATCGATCCGGGGTCAAGCCGTTGGCCACTTTCAAATAGTGCGAATGGTCGGTGATGGCGATATACCGGTAGCCGCGGCGGCGGCACGCCTCAGCGAGCTCCGCAAGCGAACACGACCCGTCGCTCCACGCCGAATGCATATGCAAATCGCCTTGAATGTCTTCAAGCGCACAAGCGGCCGATCAGCGGAAAACCGCTCGATTTCCGTGCCATCTTCACGCAGCTCCGGTGGAATGTGCGGCAGCCCGAAATGGGCGTAAAACGCCGCTTCATTCGGGAACGTTTTCACTTCGCCTGTCGCTTCGTCTTCCACGCCGTATTCGCTGATTTTCTCGCCGCGCTCTTTGGCGAGTTGGCGCATGCGCACGTTATGCTCCTTCGATCCGGTGAAATGATGAAGCGCGGTCGCGAATTGCGCCTCGCTGACCAGCCGAAAGTCAACGGCCACTTCATCCTCATACTGGAAAAGAAGCGACACTTTCGTCTCCCCAGCGGCGAGCACCCCGCGGACGCGCTCAAAGCCGAGCAGCCCGTCGCGCACCGCAGCCGGACGGTCGGTAGCGATGACATAATCCAAATCTTTCACCGTTTCATTCAAGCGCCGCAAGCTGCCGGCCCGCGAGAAGCGAATCACGCCATCCAAACAAGCGAGCTGGCGTTCCATGTCCGCCGCGATCGCGAGCACCCGAGCGAGCGGCAGCCGCTCGGGGCGTTTGCCTGCCTTTTCAATGGCCGCAAGCAGCTTTTCTTCCGTTTTCGCGCCAAAACCGGCAAGCGCGCGCACTTTTCCAGCCAAGCACGCTTCTTTCAATCCGTCCATATCGACAATGCCAAGCTCCTGATGCAGCTTGGCGATTTTTTTGCCGCCAAGCCCCGGGATCTTAAGCAAGGAAAGAAGCGTTTCCGGAATATCGCGCTTTAATTCCTCGAGCACCGATGATGAACCGGTTTCGACAAACTCGGTGATGATCGCCGCTGTGCTTTTGCCGATGCCGGGAATGGCGGTGAAATCGCCAATTTCCGCGAGGCTCCGCTCATCCGTTTCCAAGGCGTTCGCCGCTTTGCGGAAGGCGTTGACCTTAAATGGATTTTCTCCTTTGATCTCCATATACAGTGCGATCGTTTCAAGCAGGCGGATGACCTCTTTTTTATGGACGCTCATCCCCGTTCCCTCCCTTTCCCGCAAAACCACGGCCGCGCTCGGTCAGACGCGGCCATGAATCCACCAGTTGCCAAGCATCTCCGACAACACCGGCGTATGTTTCACAATCACGGTCGCCATAAGCGAACGTTGCAGCTGTTCTTGCACGCTGTCAATCGGCACGAGCGCCCCGATATACAACAGCAAAAAGACGAGCAAATACACTTCCGCAAACCCGAGCGCCGCCCCGGCCAAGCGGTTGACGCTGCGCAACAGCGGCAGCTGGGCGACGAAATCGAGCATCGAGCCGACGATTTGAAGCACGATTTTCACCACAAAAAATAAAAGTGCAAAGGAAATCGCCCGATAATAGGCATCGTCTAAATGGGTGCTCTGAAACAGCAGCTTCATCGTCTCCGGATCGCCGAACGTCGGATATGGAATCCAAAGGCGCAATGTCGGCACCAACCGTTCATAATACCGGTAAGCGACGTAAAAGGCAATGAAAAACCCGGCCATATGAATGAATTGGAGAATAAAGCCGCGCTTCAGCCCGATCATCGCCCCCAGCAGCAGGACAAACAACAGCACGACATCAATCATCCTGTTTCCCGTCCTTTTCCTGTTTCAGCTGTTCCGCCAGCCGTTGATATTCTTCTTTTAGTTTGAGATATTCACTGGCGATGTTGACGGCCGTCAACACGGCCAGCTTCGGCACATCAAGGAGCGGATTTTTCTCACTGAATTCATGCATTTTATCGTCAACGAACGCCGCCACGAGCCGGATGTGGGCCGGGCTTTCCGCGCCGACGATCGTGTAGTCTTGTCCATAGATGCGGACGCTCACCCGCGTTTTTGGCTGTTCTGTCAAGCTTTCTCCCCCATTTCGCCAAATCCTACTGTTTATCATATCATGAACGCTGGTATAATGGAAAGAAGCGACACACAGCAACGATAGAGAAGATAAAGGAGCGATCGAACGTTGTCAAACTATGTGATTCAAGCCGACCAACAGCTGCTTGACGCCTTGCGCGCCCACTACCAAGACGCCTTATCCGACCGGCTTCCGGCTGGAGCGTTGTTTGCCGTCAAGCGCCCGGATGTCGTCATCACCGCCTACCGCTCAGGCAAAGTGCTGTTTCAAGGGAAAGCGGCGGAGCAAGAAGCAGCGAAATGGATATCAGGGGCGAGCGCCTCAAACGAAACAGCTGACCACCAGCCGTCCGCTTTGGCAGCTCATCAACTCGGGTCTCTTTCCGCCATCGGTTCCGATGAAGTCGGCACCGGCGATTATTTCGGCCCGATCGTCGTCGCCGCCGCTACGTGGATCGGCCGCATATCGCCAAAATCGCGGCGCTTGGCGTGAAAGATTCGAAACAATTGAACGATGAGGCAATCAAACGGATCGCCCCCGCCATCATGGAAACCGTGCCGCATGCGGTCACCGTGTTGGACAATGCCGAATACAACCGCTGGCAGCGAAGCGGCATGCCGCAGACGAAAATGAAAGCGCTCCTTCACAACCGGACGCTCGTGAAACTCGTTGACGCCATCGCGCCCGCCGAACCAGAAGCAATCATCATCGACGAATTTTTAAAACGGGATTCGTATTTCCGTTACCTTTCCGATGAAGATCGCATTATCCGCGAGCGGGTGCACTGCCTTCCCAAGGCGGAAAGTGTCCACGTATCAGTCGCCGCCGCCTCGATCATCGCCCGCTACGTGTTTTTAGACGAAATGGAGCGATTATCCCACGCCGTCGGCCTCCTGCTTCCAAAAGGTGCCGGCGCCATCGTTGACGAAGCCGCCGCCCGGATCATCCGCGCGCGGGGGGAAGAAGCGCTCGCGGCGTGCGCCAAGCTTCATTTCGCCAATACGAAAAAGGCGCTTGCCATCGCCAAGCGCCGGTAGTGATGTCCATCACACCTGTGGGAAACGGCAGCGTTGGCTCCGTCGCGAACAAAACGAACGGACGAAGAGATGCTGCGCGAACTGAAGGAAATCGCGATGACGGAACAAGAGATTTTAGAAGCATTAGAAGAATGGCAAAGCTTAAGCGTGGATCCCGAAAACTGCTACGCCTATGAAATGCGGCTCAAATGGCTGCTCGATCAATTATCGAACATTCGCGGCAGCCGGGAGGAAGGACGTCAAGAAGGGTTGAAAAAGGGAAGAGAAGAAGGAATCCAAGAGGCGATCCAAAAAATGAGCGAAAAAGGCATGAGCATCGCGGACATTGCGCATATACTCGATCTGACGGAAGAAGACGTAAACGAAAGGCTGAAAGGATTAACATGAAAAAGCCAGCGCTGAACACGCTGGCTTTTGTGTTTGGTTCCATATAGGCATACCATTTGGAAACGAGAGTTCGACAAACGGATGGAAGAACACAATCTCCTTTTTATTCATGATAAAGTTCTCTTCCATTGGTCGAAATAACATGTTTATACCAAAAGAACGATTTCTTCTTTTTCCGCTCTAACGTTCCAGAGCCATCATCATTCTTATCCACGTAAATGTAACCATAGCGTTTGCTCATCTCACCGGTGGATGCACTAACTAAATCGATGCAGCCCCATGACGTATAGCCCATGAGCTCCACTCCATCTTCAATGGCTTCTCCCATTGCCTTAATATGTTCACGCAAATAGTCAATGCGGTAATCGTCGTTGATTGAACCATCTTCCTCGACTTTGTCATATGCCCCAAGCCCATTTTCAACGACGAATAAAGGTTTTTGATAACGATCATAAAGCTCATTCAATGCAATACGAAGACCGATTGGATCAATTTCCCAACCCCAGTCACTAGCTTGTAAAAACGGGTTTTTGACTCCGCCAATAATATTTCCGGATGTCATTTCCTCAGATGATGGGATCTTTTTGACTGTGCGAGACATATAGTAACTAAAACTAATAAAATCAACAGGATATCGTTTCAATAGCTCAAGATCCCCATCATGAATTTCCAGTTCAACCCCATTCTCTTGGAAGAAACGTTTGGCGAACGCCGGATACTCTCCCCGTACTTGCACATCGCCGCATAAATAGTTGAATATACGATTCTCATGCAAAGCATGCCACACATTTTCCGGGTGACAATCAAAAGAATACGTCGGCGCATAAATCAGCATGCATCCAACTTTTGCATCTGGAATAATTTCGTGAGCCGCTTTTACAGCTAAACTGCTGGCAACAAATTGATGATGCAACCCTTGAAAAATATGCTGTAAACGAGTGTCTTCACTCTTCGGCACAAAACCGAGGCTTAAAATCGGAAAATGAATGGCCCCATTAATTTCGTTGAATGTTAACCAATATTTCACTTTGTTTTTATAACGCTCAAATAACGTCTTTGCATACCGTTCAAAAAATGAAACGAGTTGGCGATTTTTCCAGCCTCCATAAGCTTTCACTAAATGCAACGGCATTTCATAATGAGAGATCGTTACAATGGGTTCAATACCATATTTATCTAACTCGTCAAATACATGATCATAAAATTGCAATCCTTCTTCATTGGGGGTTAATTCATCTCCATTTGGAAAAATTCTTGACCACGCAATGCTCATCCGATACGCTTTAAATCCCATTTCCGCAAATAAGGCAATATCTTCTTTATACCGATGATAGAAGTCAATGCCGTCATGGTTCGGATATACATAGTTTGACTTGTCAATCTCAAAATCAAATTCATTTCCTGCCAGCACATTCAGCCTCACTTTCCCCCCAGGCAGTACATCTGCAATGCTGAGCCCTTTCCCTCCTTCTTGATAAGCCCCTTCCAATTGATTGGCTGCGGTAGCTCCTCCCCATAAAAATCCTTCTGGAAAGCGGTATGTTTTATTCATTGCCACAACCTCCATGGTCAAATATAGTGTTTCATTCCTACACCCTTCTAAGCATAAATTTCTAACAATGCTTCAAGTTGTCTAACTGTACGGTTTGAAGTCGCTTTGATTTCAGAAAATGTATCGCTGTTTGTGATGACAACGGGAGTCACGATTTCATACCCTGCTTCTTTAATCTGATCGATGTCAAATTCAACAAGTACATCTCCAACCTTGACTGCATCCCCTTGCTTCACATGCGCGGTGAAGTATTTCCCCTCCAGTTTTACGGTATCCATGCCGATATGAATTAAAATGTCCAGCCCATCCTCTGATGTAATGCAAATGGCATGCTTTGTTTGAAACAGGGCCGTCACAACACCGTTAACAGGTGAAACGACTTTCCCCTCTGTCGGTTCAATCGCCACCCCTTTTCCCATCGCTTCACTTGAAAACGCGCCATCTTCTATATGAGATAATGGAATGACATTCCCTGTTAACGGACTCATGAAAACAAGCCTTTTTGTTTCCTCTGTATTTACTGGCAACGTGGTTTCTACTTTATTTTCTGTCTCTTTACCTTGAAAGCCGAAAAAGTAGGTCAACAGAAATCCGACAATAAAAGAAGCGACTAATGCATGATGGCTCCCCAGAAAGACAAATCCAGCTTACCGCCTGGCTGAATATATGTGGGTATGGCAAAAATTCCTAATCCTCCAATCATCCATAGCTTGCTTGAAAACGCCCCAATCATTCCGCCGCCGACTGCCCCGCCGATGCAGCTCATAATAAATGGTTTTTTAAGCGGGAGCGTCACTCCGTAGATCGCAGGCTCTGTTACACCGAAAACCCCTGAGATAAAGGCTGGCACACTAAGCGATTTTACATTTTTGTCTTTCGTTTTCAACATGACAGCCAGCACAGCTCCAATTTGTGCAAAGCATACAAACGTGACAGTCGCTAAAATCGGGTCATACTTTAACGTAGCTAAATTGTTGATAGCAATCGGGACAAGACCCCAGTGAAGCCCGAACATGACAAATACTTGCCATAATCCGCCTAATAATATCCCCGTCAAGACCGGGCTTAATTTATAAACCCACACAGTCGCCGCACCTAACAAGCTGCCCGCCCAAGTGGCAATGGGACCAATCACAATAAAAGTGAGCGGGACCATGATCATAATCGTAAAAAATGGAACAACAAATGCTTTGACAACATCCGGAATGATTCGCTTTAATCGTTTTTCCAACTTCGCAGCAAAATAGGCTGATACAATAATCGGAATGACTGACGATGCATATGACATTAAAATGACCGGGATTCCTAAAAACGTAATATGGATATTGGACTGAAATATCGTTCCATTAAACAGCGTATACAACGGTTCACCTGCAGACAGTGCGCTTACATTCGGATGAACGAGCGCGGCCGCAATGGCAATGCCGACAAACGGGGTTCCGCCAAATTTTTTCATGGCCGTGTAACCTAAAAACATCGGCAAAAATGTAAACAATCCATCGCCAGCAATATTCAACAATTGATATGTTCCGGATTCTGCAGTCACCCAATGAAGCGCTAACAATAAAGCTGCCAATCCTTTGATCATCCCTGTGGCCGCTAAAACCCCTAAAATTGGGGAAAACACACCGGAAATGATGTCGATGAACTTTGCCCCTAAACTCATTTTGTTTTCTTTTGATTCGTCCTTTTCTGATGTGTCCATATGAATCCCAGAAACCTCTAAAAAGTTGGCATAAACATCGGGGACATGGTTTCCAATAACTACTTGATATTGTCCCCCGCTTTTCATCACGGTTACAACGCCGTCTAAATTCTTGATCGCTTCTGTATCTGCCAAAGCCTCGTCTTTTAATTTGAAGCGAAGCCTTGTTACACAATGATAAACGCTTTCAATATTCTCTCTCCCTCCCACCAATCTTAAAATGTTTTTGGATAATGGTGTGTAATCTTTTTTTGCCATTATGGCACCTCCTCTTTCTCACATCTGCTTTCAGGCAGTAGAAAAATAAAAAAACCTAAACTGCCCCGCCAATATATAAAAAGGCGAGACAATTTAGGTTTTGCCTGCATGACCAGTAACAACCCTAATTGTCTGAATATTCATCTCCTACCCTCACTTTAGCATACGCTTTCATTTTTGTCAATCAGAAATGGATCGGCGACTGGTCACTCGTTCAATGTGAATCGTCAAATAAATTTCTTCTTCGGATGTTAGCGTGCATCCGATCGTTTTCATAATATACTCGGCAATTTTTTTTCGTACATTCGTATGCCTCACAATATTTTTGTTTTACGAGTTCATACAAATCATGTTCCTCGTGGTTCAATAAATGTTGATTCAGCAAACGGTGGACAAAAAATTTAAGGTGTGTAAGGAAACGGAAATAGTTCAACGATTCCTCATCTAATTGAATTTTAAAATGATACTTTACAATCGTTAAAATGTCTTGAATCATTTTTGTCATCGATGCTACATCGCCCATTTGTTCATTGAGTTCAGCATTCACAATATGCATGGCAATAAATCCTGCTTCATCTTCAGGAAGGTCAATCCGAAGACGCTGTTGGATGATTTGCAGCGCTTTCTTGCCGATTTGAAATTCATCTTGATAAATTCGTTTAATTTCCCAAAGTAATGGATTTACGATTTGTATCCCTTGTCGATGTCGCTCAATCGCAAAGTGAATATGATCGGTAAGAGAGATGTAAATAATATCATTCAGCTTTTTATTCCGCTCTTCTTTTGCGTGCTGGATAATCTCTTCTGCAATGCGGATATATTCAGTTGGCACTTCATACAGCAATTCTTTGAATTTGCTAATTAAATCTTTGTTGTCAAGCTTAAATACTTTTTCAATCTTCGTTTCATCCACTTCATCCCCCGGCCTTTTCTGAAACGCAATCCCCCTTCCCATAATAACAAGTTCTTTTCCATTTTCAATGACGCTTATCACGTTGTTGTTAATGACTTTCGCAATTTTCACTCCAATCCCTCCTTCACTACAAAACACAGATAAAACAATGAAGTCCTTATTTAGAAGGATTGATGATTTTGAAACGTTTGTCAATGAGAATTTTTTCAATTTGCCTAGAAGGCTGGTGAAAAACGGCCGATTCCGCTGAAACCCTTGTTTTCAGCTGACAGAGAAGCATTGATTTGACAAGGCTTCTCCATTTGAGAAGAGAGTCCGTTTTCTGTGATGTTTCACTACATCACCGGCCTTCTAGGCAGAAGCCGCAAAAAAAGCTGCCTATAAAAACCGATGAAATCGGTTCTTTTGGCAGCTTGTCCGTGGTATCTCACCTTATCGATGTCCAACGATCGGATGCGGCACGTACGGTTCTTCTAGGTAGGCGATTTCTTCTGCTGTTAACGAGATGGATAGCGCGCCGACCGCATCTTCGAGATGGGACAGTTTCGTCGCCCCGACAATCGGTGCGGTGACCGGTTCTTTCTGCAGCAGCCAGGCAAGGGCGATTTGCGCGCGCTTCACGCCGTGTTTTTTGGCGAGCTCAGAGACCCGTTCGATGATCACTCGATCCGCCTCGGCCGTGGTGTCGTATTTTGATCGTTGAATTTGATCGGTTTCGGAACGATGCGTTGTTTCTGACGCGCCGCGCGCCAGCCTTCCTGACGCCAGCGGGCTGTACGGGATCACAGCGATGTTCTCCTCTTGGCAAAGCGGCAGCATTTCCCGCTCTTCCTCACGGTAAATGAGATTGTAATGATTTTGCATCGACACAAATTTCGTCCACCCGTGTTTTTCCGCTGTATAATTGGCCTTCAAAAACTGCCAAGCATACATCGAAGACGCGCCGATGTATCGTGCTTTTCCCGCTTTCACCACATCGTGCAACGCTTCCATCGTTTCCTCGATCGGCGTATCATAGTCCCAGCGGTGGATTTGATACAAATCGACATAATCGGTGCCCAGCCGTTTCAAACTTTTGTCAATCTCGCTCATGATGGCCTTTCGAGACAGCCCTTTCCGGTTTGGCCCTTCGTGCGCCGTGAAATACACTTTCGTGGCAATGACAATTTCATCTCGATCGGCGTAGTCCTTTAACACCCGCCCCAATATTTCCTCGCTCGTTCCGTCGGAATACACATTGGCGGTATCAAAAAAGTTGATGCCTAATTCCAGCGCCCGCTTGATGATCGGACGGCTTTTCTCTTCATCAAGCACCCATGGATGAATCCAGCGGCCGGGGACGCCAAAACTCATGCCGCCGAGGCAAAGGCGCGAAACGTCCAAACCGGTGTTGCCAAGTTTCACATATTTCATGTTGGTTCACCCTCTCTTTCCCCTTTGCTTGCTTTACACTGTGTTTGCGAAATGAACAAAACGAGCAACAATGTCTACCATCATTGGAACGAACGTCGGCTTTTGCCCTGGCAAAAAAAAGATCGCCAAATACACAACTACAATCGAGCGATCCAAAAAGCAGCCTTTATCCCCCAGCGCTATTTGCTTACCCGCTTGGCAAAGTCCGAACCAGCCGGATAACGGTCGCCGGCAATGTCGATGTTGGCGAGGGCATCGTTCAACCGCTGCAATTCCTCTGCCGTCAACACGACCTCCAACGCGCCAAGATTTTCTTCGAGGCGCTCTAATTTGCGCGTTCCCGGGATCGGCACGATCCATGGCTTTTGCGCCAACAGCCACGCCAAGGCGATTTGCGCCGGCGTCGCTTGTTTCTCGGCCGCAAACCGTTTGATGAGCTCGACCAGCACTTGATTGGCCTCGAGGTTTTCCGGCTGGAACCGCGGCACAATGCGGCGGAAATCGGATTCGGCGAACGTTGCGTTTCGATCAATCGCTCCGGTCAGAAATCCCTTGCCAAGCGGGCTGAACGGCACAAAGCCAATGCCGAGCTCCTCAAGCGCAGGCAATAGTTCTTCTTCCGGACTTCTCCACCATAACGAGTATTCGCTTTGGACAGCCGTAAGCGGCTCTACCGCATGGGCGCGGCGGATCGTTTGCACCCCAGCTTCCGAAAGCCCCCAATGCCGAATTTTGCCTTCCTTCATCAAGTCTTGGATCACTCCGGCTACTTCCTCGATCGGCACGTCCGGGTCGACGCGGTGTTGATAGTACAGGTCAATGGCTTCCACTCTCAGACGCTTGAGCGAACCTTCCACCGAGCGGCGGATCGTCTCCGGCTTGCTGTCGAGCACTTGCTTGCCGTCTTTCAGTTGAATGCCGAATTTCGTGGCGATGACCACCTCTCCTTTGAACGGAGCGAGCGCCTCGCCGACCAATTCCTCATTCACGTATGGCCCGTACACTTCGGCCGTATCAAAAAACGTGACCCCGCGCTCCACGGCCGCATGAATGAGAGCGATCATTTCGTTTTTGTCGGCAGCCGGCCCATAGCCGTAGCTCATCCCCATGCAGCCGAGCCCGATCGCGGACACTTCTAAGCCGCTTTTGCCTAATTGACGTTTTTGCATCCTCTTCCTCCTTTATTTTCCGTTAAATCTCCAATCGGCGCTGGCAAAGCCACTTCACGATTTCGGGATCGCGATGGGAAAAGAACAAGCTTTGCTTCGTATCGAGGGCGGCGATGTTGTTCATATCCTCTTGGTCGAGCTCAAAATCAAAGATTTGGAAGTTTTCCATGATGCGCTCTTTATGCACCGATTTCGGAATCGCCACAATCCCCCTTTGCGTCAGCCAGCGCAAAATGACTTGGGCGACCGATTTGTTGTGCTTGTTCGCGATCGAGACCAACACTTCATTTTGAAACATATTGTTTCGTCCTTCCGCAAAAGGCGCCCACGACTCGATTTGGACGCCATGTTGTTTCATGAACTCCGCGCTTTCCACTTGTTGGCAGAACGGATGCGTTTCAATTTGATTGACCGCCGGGGTCACGTCATGATGAAGAATCAAATCGATGAGACGGTCCATGTGGAAATTGCTCACCCCAATCGCGCGAACTTTCCCTTCGCGATACAACTCCTCCATGCGCGCCAAGAGCCGTATACATCCCCAAATGGCTGGTGAATGAGATACAAATCGATGTAATCAAGCTGCAGCCGCTCCAACGATCTCGCAAAGGCTTTTTTCGTGCTCTCATAGCCGGCATCTTGAATCCACAGTTTTGTCGTCACAAATATGTCTTCTCTCGGAATGCCGCTCCGTTTGATCGCCCGCCCAACAGCCTCTTCATTTTGATACGACGCAGCCGTATCAATGAGCCGATAGCCGGTCATGAGCGCATCGTACACGCATTGTTCGCACAATTCCAGATCGTTGATTTGATAGACGCCGAAGCCTAAGATCGGCATGTTGACGCCGTTGTTTAACACTACCATTTGCATCGTTCTCTACCTCCTTGCTTGATTCGGTTAATCATGGCGACAATGGCAAACCGGCAGCGCACATCGCCACGAAGAACGCTACCCACAATGTCATTATGCTCTCTTTTGCACCGCAACCGGTATCACAATTCTCGCAAATCATTGCCTAATTCTCTCAACCCTCTTCCAGTTACGGAAAAGGGTTAGGTAAAATAACTGTAGTGGAAGGGGGAAAAACGGTTGAAATCGATCATTGAGCAACAACAGAAATTGGCGTCGCTCATCGAACGCCATACCGGAAAAGACGGGGTTTACGAAACAGAGATTCCATCGCTTTTTCTGTTTCGCGAATCACATCCAACAACACCGAAGCACGGCGTCCAACGCCCATCGTTTTGCTTGATCGTGCAAGGCCGAAAAGACGTATGGCTGGCGGGGGAACGGTTTACGTACAGCCCAACCCATTATCTTGTCTCTTCCGTCGACTTGCCGGTCATCTCCCAAGTGGTCGAAGCAAGCGAACAGACGCCGTATTTGGCCTTGCGCATGGAAATAGCGCTCCAGCAAGTCATCGAGCTGCTGCAGCGCACCGAAAACCATATTCGTCCGCCGAAAAAACCGAAGCGGGCGATGTTTGTCAGCGCGGTGGAACCGGATTTGCTTGATGCCGTCACGAGGCTCATTCGCTTGCTCGACGCGCCCAACGATATCCGTATTTTAGCGCCGATGTACCAAAAAGAAATTTTATACCGCGTGCTGCAAGGGCCGTATGGCGACGTCCTCAAACAAATGGCCGTCCAAAACAGCCGTACCCATCACATTCATCATGTCATCGAATATATGAAGAAACACTATCGTCAACCGATTCGCATCGAAGAGCTGGCGGAGTTGTCTCATATGAGTCCGGCATCGCTCCATCGCCATTTCAAAGAAGTCACCGGAATGAGCCCGATCCAGTTTCAAAAGCAGCTGCGCCTGCAAGAAGCGCGGCGGCTTTTGCTGACGGAGGCGATCGATGCCGCTGACGCCGCCTTTCAAGTCGGCTATGAAAGCCCGTCGCAATTCAGCCGTGAATATTCCCGACTATTCGGGCGGCCGCCGAAGGAAGATGCGAAACATTTGCGGTCTGGGTCTACGGAACGAGCGAACGCCTAAAAGCGAAGGTCGGTTCATATGCTGGTCTTTTTTTTGCGCATCGCTCTCCCGTTGCATTCGAACCGTCCGTTCTTCTCTTCCCATCGTCTTTGGCGAATGCGTCCCGCCTAACGGGATGGTCCGTGTGGAATGTTTCTCAACCGGTTGGCGTCGCCCAGCGCCTGCATGGTTCCATATGATTTCTCTCAAAAATCATCATTGATTGATTAAAATACATATGTTTATAATTTAACCAAATAATATTGCCTTCAAGGGGAGAGTTCACCATGGCGAAAATCGACCGGCGCATTGTGAAAAGCCAAGAAGCGATCAAAAAAGCGGTCGTCGAGCTGATGGCGGAAAAACCGTTTGACGACATCACGATTCAAGAAATCGCCGACCGGGCGAATGTGAACCGGGGAACGGTTTATCTTCACTACACCGATAAATACGATTTATTGGATAAGCTGATTGAAGAACATATGGACAACTTGCGGCAGCTTTGCCGCGAGGCGGCTGACTTGACGTTTGAGGAAGGAAACTACATTTGGTACGAATATTTTGAGCGCCATCAGTTGTTTTTTTTCGACGATGCTGTCAAGCAAAGGGGCGCCGTTTTTCCGCAATCGGTTTTTGCGGCTGGTGATCGAGGAATTCAAGCCGGATGTCGACACGTCAAGCGGAAAAAACAAAGGGCTGAATGAGGACGTCGTCTTGCAATTTTTCGCCTCCGCCGTCGTCGGGATTGTCGAATGGTGGTTCAAGCAAGGCAGGCCGCTGCCGGCGCGCGTCATCGCCGAGCAGACCGGGCGCTTGCTGGACCGCAATTTTGATTAAAGCGTCATTCCGCCCCTAGACAGCCGTATGAAATCCCCTTTCGATGCTTAACCAAAACCGCCATCGACTGGAAGAAGGGCAACGGACGCGGCCAAGAGCTGATCGATTTGCCGCTCAACAAAAACCGCCACCGACGCCGGGCTGCAAGCTGGCAATCGGTGACGGTTTTTATATTGGGAAGGCGCTGTTCATCGCGGCATGATTTTCACCGTCGCTGCACGGGCGCGGGCTGATCATCGAAGACAAATACGGACTTCCTTTGTACTTTTCCCGGTAGGCGTCATCGATCCAATCATTGATCGATCCATCGACCGGTTCGAACACAACTTCCTTCGTCATGCCGGCTGCTGTGATCCGCCCCGCTCTCTGTTTGACGGCCGCCTGATACCAGCTCGATCGCTGTCCGTTGTAGGCGCGCACATAAAGGGAGTCGCCAACGACCACCGACCAAATCCACGTCGGTGTTCCATACGTTTTGCCGTCTTCGCGGAACGGCGAAATGTGCAAATCATCCGTTTCCGCGATTCGACGCAGCTCTTCGTTCGACCATCCATCCATCGTGTTCCTCCTATTCATCCCGGCGATACTGTTCATCGCTCACTTTTTCCAGCCATTCGACCGCTTTGCCGTTCGCGACTCCTGTTAAAGCGATATGGGTCATCGCTGTCGTCGGCGTCGCGCCGTGCCAATGTTTGACGCCCGGCGGGAACCAAACGACGTCCCCGGTCCGAATTTCCCGAATCGGGCCGCCCCATTCCTGCACCCATCCAACACCATATGTCACGATCAACCTTTGTCCAACCGGATGGGTGTGCCATGCCGTGCGCGCCCCCGGTTCAAACGTGACGTATGCCGCCGAGTACGGAGCGAATTCGTTTTCTTGGAAGAGTGAATCAACGCGGACGCTTCCGGTGAAATACGCTTCCTGCCCTTTCGCCGACGGCTGAGCGCCGTTGCGGACGATTTCGATTGTTTCCTCCATTGGCGTTTTCTCCTTTCCATGGCCGCTCGGGCGCCAAGGCAGAGATGGCCTCTCCGTCTTCATGTTGACGCCCGATAGTCCATATATTCAACATTTGTCTATGATGATATCAAAGCTCGCTTTCTCTTCAATAGCTAAATCAACGCAATTTGTTGAATAATGAACAACGAGCATCCATTTGATCATCGAAAACCGCCTTGCCCATCTCCCCGTCTTCTGGACGTGCCAAAAAACAAGAGGCTGTCCCCAAAATCGTCTCTCTTTAACATCTTTCCGAAAGAAGTCTCCCACTTTGAAACGAAGTGAAAGTGGGAGATGAATTTCGGTTGGCGTCAGCCAACGAATAGGATAGAATATGG
>NZ_ATCO01000104.1:0-228 GCF_000422025.1 Geobacillus sp. WSUCF1
GTTGTTTCGGGATTTTTACCGAACCGATGGATATAACGAAGCAAAGGAACGCTTGGAAGAATGGATTAAGTTAGCCAAACAGAGCCCTTTTGCTTCTTTTCAGGAAGCAGCCAACACGCTTGAAAGGTGGAAGGAGCCTATTCTTTCCTACTTTTTGTGCCCATATACGAATGCCCGAATCGAGGGGACGAATCACAAGATCAAAAACATCAAACGCCGGGCATATGG
>NZ_ATCO01000105.1:0-247 GCF_000422025.1 Geobacillus sp. WSUCF1
ATCAAACGCCGGGCATATGGCTATCGAAATCTAGAACGGTTTCGTTTACGTGTATTTCTGGAGTGTACAGGGAACACTACAGGTAGTCAGGCTGCCTAAGCACTCCCTTCTTCCGCTATCGGTATGATAGTTGGTAGAATGGAACCCGTCAAGGAAAGCACTTGACTGTTTCCATTCTACCAACTTCGTGGTCTGTATGCGGAAGAAGGATCCTGACTGATGAACCTATTTCATCCAGCTAACATGT
>NZ_ATCO01000106.1:0-17942 GCF_000422025.1 Geobacillus sp. WSUCF1
CATGTTGTGGTGAAGAGCCGGTTTTTTTGTGTTCCGGCGCCAGGAGGCCTTCGGTTGCGCTTTTCCTTGCCCAAAGGAGCCCCCTGCGTTTGCCCGAGGGGATTGCTTGTGTGAAGCCGGCGTAGACGGCTTTTTTTCTTACGAAAACCCATGCAAAAACGGATTTGCATCCATCTCTGCGGCGATCGTCGTCTCTGGCCCATGGCCTGAAAGAACGATCGTTTCCTCCGGCAGCGTAAGCAGTTCGTCATGAATGCTTTTCAACAGCTGCTGATGGTTGCCGCCTGGCAAATCCGTGCGTCCGATGCTGCCGGCAAACAGCGCATCGCCGGAAAACACAATATTGGCTTGTTTGCAATAATACGAGACGCTGCCCGGGGAATGACCCGGCGTTTCGCGGACATCCAACGCAAACGGACCAATGTTCAGCGCCGTCGGTCCTTTCAGGCATGTCGGTTCGCAGCGGACAGCGACCGGACCGCCGAAATAAAGCGAGCCATTCAATGCCGGATCTTGCAGCCATTGTTTTTCCTTTTCGTGCACATACACTGGAATGTCCCAGCGGGCAAGCACGTCCGGGATGCCGCCAATATGGTCAAAATGCGCATGCGTCAGCAAAATCGCCAACGGGGTCAGCCCTTTTTCCTCGATCCGTCGGACAAGCGCCGCGCCTTCCGCGCCGGGGTCAACGATCAGGCATTGTCGGTCTGCAGACGACAACAAGTAAGCGTTGGCCTGAATCGGACCGACAGGGATGCGCGTCCATTCCATACGATCTCCTCCTTTTCTTGGCATGTCCAATATTTAACTTTATTTTACTGTTTTTTTTCAAGCGATGGAAGAGAAAAGAGAAAGGGACCTCGACAAATGGGGGAAAAAAGATTACAATGAAAAAGAATGGACACGTTTGTACATACTGTTTCATGAGGGGGTAAAACGATGGGTACGGTCATTATTTTTGCACTTGTAACGCTGCTTGCCCTTTATGGAATGCTCCGTACATTGCGCGAGAAAAACGTGCTCGGATTTTTGTTTGGACTTGCCACTACCGCCGTATTCGGCTGGTTTACCATTATGACCATTTTACATCACGGCATTCCAACCGGCACGCACTGAAAACGCAAGAGGCCAATCATGCCTCTTGCGTTTTTTTTATGCCATTTTGAGCGCTGCTAAAAACAGGCCGAGGCTGTCGCGGTATATTCGTGCAAACTGCGAGAGCGGCAACGGATTGACACCCTCGCCGAGCTCTACGGTGTAACCGCGCCGCTTCCACGTTTGAATGAACCAATCGCGGTAGCCGGCATGGCTGTCAATGTAGCGAACAGCCTGGTAGCCGCTTGCTTCGGCCATCGCCTGAACCGTTGCCTTCGCCTCCGGCGGCTCGAACCCTTCATATCCCCAATAAATTTCCTTGCCTTGTGTATGAAACGCGACGACCATCGCAAAATCGCCTGACTCGGCGAGCGCCGCCATCGCTTTCGCCTCCGGCTCCGTAAGCGGGGCGAATCCTGGAAAATCACGCGGTGCCGGCGCTTTCGGCGGTTTGCGGGCCTGTTCTATTTCCCAGTTAGCTGGGAATTGATTGTTTAAATCAACGCCGCGGATGTTCGCTTTCCATTGCGAAAAGTCGAGCGATCCACCGTTGATGCAGACGACTTCACTCCGATGCGGCTCTTCTTCCGGCGGGCCGTTCAGCACAAGATTGACGCCGTCGGGATTGACCATCGGCACAACGGAAAGAGTCACTTTACGGTAATAATCAAGCACCCGATGGCCATTAAGCTCGTCATCGTTAACCAACGCCCTCGCGTACTCGTCGATGAGCGCCATGATCACGGCCGTCGTGATCCACTCATTCGCGTGGAACGATCCGTTCATATGCACGCGCACCGGTCCTCGGCCGATTTGCAGTTCAACGAGCGGCAAGCCGAGAACGCTATGACCGATCGTCCGCTGGCGCACAAACGGATAGCGACAGACGAGGGCGGTGATATCCTCCATCAAAGCGGCAAAATCATACGGACGGACGCTGCGGATGACCGGGGACGAAATCCGCTTCGGCAGCGGCGCTGTTCCGTTGATGACCGCCATCGCCCCCGGCAGCCGCCGCAGCACCTCCGTCGGCAGCGATAGGCGGTCAGCGAGCGCTTCCCACGTATCGATCGGCGCGTATCCCGGGATGGCAACGGTCTGCCCAGGGCGCAATCCCTCTTTGACATGCGGATTCGAATCGATGATCAGTTCAGTCGGCACCGAAAACCATCGTCCATATGTTTCAAACGTATCGCCGGGCCATGCTTGAAGGTGCATGCGCCGTCTCCCCTTCCCATTTCTTTACCTTAACATATGTCGGCAGACGGCAAAAAATGAGCGCCTGGCAGGTGGCAGTGCACGAATGTTCGCAAACATCTCCTTCTTTAAAGTTCGTTCCAATCTCATATCATCCAACAATAAGAAAAGGCGCCCCAACCTTTTTGGGACACCTTCCGTTGTTTACGCGCCGACAAGCTCTTTCGCCAGCCAGGCGGCGCCGATGACGCCGGCATCGTTGCCAAGCGTCGCTAAAACAAGCTTCGCCCCAGCGGCGACGCGCGGGAACGCGAAGCGGCGGAAATGGGCGGCCACGCGCTCGACAAGCATGTCACCCGCCTTGGACACGCCGCCGCCGATCACGATTTTCTCCGGGTTTGTCACATTGGCGGCATTCGCCAACGCCCAACCAAGATAGTACGTTGCTTCATCGACCACTTCCAATGCCAGCGCATCGCCCGCTTTGGCGGCGTCAAACACCGCTTTGGCCGTCACATCCCCGTTGCGAAGCTCACTCGGACGCTCATCTGCGGTCAATTTCTCCTTGGCGATCCGCACGATGCCGGTGGCGGACGCAATCGTTTCCAAACATCCGGTTTTGCCGCAGTTGCAACGGGCGCCGCCATCAGGGATCATCGTCATATGTCCGATCTCTCCGCCGGCGCCGTTTATGCCGCGCACAATGGCTCCGTTGGCAATCACACCGCCGCCAACGCCGGTGCCAAGCGTCACAAACAACAAATGGCGCGCTCCTCCCCCTGCTCCTTTCCACATTTCGCCAAGCGCGGCGAGATTGGCGTCATTATCGACCGAAACGGGCAGCCCCGTCGCCTCTTCCAGCCGTTGCTTCAATGGATAATTCGTCCACCCTATATTGACCGTCTCATACAACATGCCGGTTTCCTCTTCGACCGATCCGGGGGCGCCGATGCCGGCGGCAAGCAGCCTCTCTTTCGCTCCGCCGAGCTGGGCGAGCGTCTTTTCAAGCGATCGGGCAATGTCAGCGACGATATGCTCACCGCGATTGGCGGTGTTCGTCGGAATTTCCCATTTGTGCACGATGTCACCCTCGGTGGTGACAAACGCCATTTTGATTGTCGTGCCCCCGAGGTCAATGCCTACCAACCATGGTTCCATTGCATCCTCATCCTTTTTTCATCCGTTTTTCCCGCTCCATTTGCGCTTCCTGCCGCAAAATAAACAAAGCGGCTTGCAGCTGTCTCGCATCGATCAGCTGGGACTGGTACAGCTCTTTCACTTCCTCTTCCATCAGCTCCAGATCAGCGAGCCGGTCGCCCACGTAAATGATCGTGCCAAACCGTTTCAACAGCTGCTGAACATCGTATACCGTCTTCATCATCATTCATTCTCCTTTTTTCCTCTTTTAATGTAGCGGCAAACGGCCGCGGCCGTCAAGACAAAAAACGCAGGCGCTAAAAATCAGCACCTGCGTCAGCGGTCAGGGTCGCGCGGGTGAAGAATCGCCGGTCGCCGGTTTTTGAGCGGCATCGGCGACCGGATGAGCACGTCGCGCATCGCTCGGTAGGAGAACGGGATGAACGGCCATAAGTACGGAACGCCAAATGACGTCATCCGCGCCAAGGCAAGAATCCAAACGGTGATGCCGATGACATAACCGTACAGGCCGAACAGGCCCGACAAAATGAGCAAGGCAATGCGGACGAGCCGGTTTGCCAAGCTCATTTCATAGCTGGGCGTCGCAAACGTACCGATGGCCGTAACAGAAAAATACAAAATCACTTCATTGGAAAAGAGTCCAACTTCCACTGCGATGCCGCCGATCATAAGCGCGGCGACGAGGCCGAGCGCGGTCGCCAGCGAAGACGGTGTATGAATGGCGGCCATTCGCAGCATATCCATCCCGATTTCAATCATCAAAATTTGTGCAAACAGCGGAATGTCTCCCAATTTGGCCTTTCCCAAAAACTGGAGTGGATCCGGCAGCAGTTCCGGCTCGATCATGAGCAAATACCAAAGCGGCAGCAAAAACACCGACGCCCAAACGGCCAGAAAGCGGACGAGCCGCAAATACGCCCCGACGATCGGCTTATTCCGGTACTCTTCAGCGTGCTGCAAATGATGCCAAAACGTTGCCGGGGTAATAATGACACTTGGCGATCCATCGACGATCACAAGCACATGGCCTTCATACAAATGGGCCGCTGCCGTATCGGGGCGTTCCGTATAGCGGACAACCGGGTACGGATTCCAATGCCGGCCGGAAATAAACTCTTCCACCGTTTTCTCAGCCATAACCAGCCCGTCTGTGTCAATAGCGGTAATCGATTCCCGAACGCGGCGAACGAGTTCTGGGTCGGCTATTTCCTCGATATAGCAAATGCAAATATCGGTCTTCGAGCGCCGCGCCACCTGCACGTACTCCATGCGCAAGGAAGGGTCGCGGACGCGGCGGCGGATGAGCGCGGTGTTAAAGACGATCGTCTCGACAAAACCGTCGCGCGCCCCGCGTACGACCCGTTCCGTATCCGGCTCTTGCGGCCCGCGCACCGGATACGTGCGAGCGTCAATCAAAATGATCCGCCTAACGCCGTCAACGACTAATGCCGTCGGCCCAGCAAGCACCATCGCGACCGCTTCTTCCAAGTCGTCTGTCTGTCCGATCTCGACGTACGGAAGATATTTTTTCAGGAGCTTCTCAAGCGGGTGAACGTCCAGTTCGTGTTCCTCAAGCCGGGACAAATATCTCATCAAATAATGCAAAATATCGTCTTTGACAAATCCGTCAATCATAAACAACGCCATTGCCCGGCCGCCATATTCGACGTCAAGGCGAATGACATCGAAGCTCTTGCCGACTCCAAGCCGTTCGGCTAAATAGGATGCATTGTCATGAAGGCGACGGGACGCCGGGCGTTTGGGCATCTGTTTCTCCATCGTCATCCCCCTGCATCGTTTGCACTGTATACTTCTCATCATAGACAAGCATGAGGAAATTCATACATAAATGTTCCTTGCAATGCATATATTGGTGAAAACCTTGTCCAATCCGGGAGGATGTCATGAAACGATGGATGATCCCCTTCATGGCGCTTGCTTTTTTCCTTGCCGCCGCGCTCGCCTCGCTGTGGGAGCACGATCAGACCGCTGAAACGATCAAGTTTTTCCCGCTTGATCGCGAAGCGGCGTTCATCGAAGCGAAAACATCGCTTGCGCTTGAGGGCGACAATGAACCCGGACGCTACGCGCTCCGCTGGTCAGCCGCTTCCATTTTAAACCGCCGCGCCTATTTGCGTCAGGACATCTCGCTGTTGTTTGCCGATGGCCGCTTGGCCGATGTGCTGTCGAAATGGAAAACGAACACGGACGCGATCGACATGGAAAAGACGGTCCGGATGCGGGACAGCCGCTTTTTTCAAGCTGTCTCGTTCCATCACGGCGAGCTGCATACAAGAGAGAACATCACAAGCAGCCAAACGATGTCAAGCAGCTATTTGTACGTCATTGACTCACCGTACCATCCGCGCGCATCGTTCCGGCGGCCAAGAACAGATGACGAGCGCGAATGGCAGCGCGTCTTGAACAAAGCCACGAATGAATTTCTTCGTCATAAAGCGGACGAGCTGATCACCCACTTTTCTTTGTCAAAGAAAGATTATTACGCCCTTTATTTGCCGGAGCTCGTCGCCTACACGGAACAACCGTTGCCGGGGTTGTCAACGGCAAAAACGCAAACCGTCATCGGCCGTCTTTGGGAAGGATTGTACAAGTCGTACATCCTTGGCATAAAAAAAGAGGATGGATCCATCCTCTCGCCAATCGGCAGCACGATGCCGCTCATTCTCATTCGCAAAGATTACAGCAGGCTCTTCGTTCTCATTGAAGCGAAAAACGGGGAAAAAGTGATGCTCGTGCAACTTCTTTAACACATTTCGAAAAGAGGCCTCCCACTTCAAACAAAGCGAAGTGGGGGCGTTTACCGAAATCCGATCCATAAGCCAGCGGCGACAAGCAGCGCCGACACCGCCAACGCTCCCGCCTGCCGCCCTAAAGCGGTGTGTTTTGGCAAATGAACGACGCCAGCCGCCAAAAAACCGCCAACCAGTCCGCCGATATGGCCGGCGTTGTCGATGCCGGGAACAAGCAGGCCAAACAACAGGTTGACGATGATTAAACTGATGACGTTCATTCCCATCGTTCGAAAAAATAAATGCCGGTAGACAGTGCCGAAGTAAAGAAGAGCCCCGAACAGCCCGAAAATGGCTCCCGACGCCCCGGCCGATAATGATGGTGTAAACAAAAAACTCGCCAGCGCTCCGAAAAATCCAGCCGTTACGTAAATGAACAAAAAGCGAAGCGAGCCGTACAGCCGCTCAACCGTGATCCCTAAATAATACAAGGCAAGCGTGTTGGTCAGCAGATGCAAAAAACCAATATGCAAAAACATCGGCGTCAACAGCCGCCACCATTCTCCCGCCTCAATGAGCGGATTGAATTTGGCGCCGTAGTGGATCAACACATCCGGATTCGTGCTCCCGCCGCTCCATTCGAGAACCAAAAACATCGCAACCTGCACGACGATGAACAGCCGGGTGAACATCGGCTTGCCATACTCAAAAATGCGCCGTTCCTCCTCACGGCGGCGCCGCCATTCGCGGACCACCTCGCGCTTTAAGCGCTCGGCGGCAGCAAACGGATCGGACGTTTCCACAGGCGGCTCAAAACGGAGCGCAACACCCGTCATCTCCGCAAGCCGCGGCAGCACGTCCCCCATATTGCCGCTGTGAAGGAGGAGCGTATGAAGCACGCCATCGGACGCTCCAGAGAGCGGCAACGGCTCGGCGACAAGAAATTCCCAATCGTCAACCGGCGGATACGCCATCACATAAACATTGATGACCCGGCCCGCTTTGCTGAAATTCCATCCCCTCATTTGCTGAACGAATTGCCATGTATATTCCATATCAAGGCGCAACGATCGGCTCCAATCAAAATCAGCGCGCACGAGGCGGATGAGTGTTGGGCGACGCCAATGGTTTGATTCCAGCCATACTTCATCGGCCTGCTCAGACATCCGTACGATGCGGTAGCCGCCGCGAGACAAACGCTGAACAAGCTGCCAAAACAGTACATCCATCGTTCCCATCACGTTCTCCTCTCCCTTTCCCTGGCGAGGCCAAGTCCGACAAACAGCAACAAAGCCAACTCATCGACCGTCCGGCAAACCGGAGCGAATGGGCCGGCGGGCGCCGGCCGCCGCGGCCGGTTTTTTCATAACCGACTTCTTCAAAAATGATTCACCGCTATTGCATCATGGACGCAACATTTGCGAAACAAGGGCGTTGCGCACAGGAGGAATGTGGAGCGCAAATCGGACAAGTTGCTTTCGCAACGGCGGAACGCGCAATGCGAAGGCGGCCATTCGGTAGCGATAGCGGTAAGCAAGACATAAAGCGGCAACGACAAGCAGCGAGTACGACCATTTATTCATCGTTGTTCCTCCTATCATATGACATGCTCGTTATTCTTTTTCCCTTTTTTCTCTCCAAATATGAAGCGGGGCGCGCCTAACGCGCCAGCACGAAGGCGGCCAGCACCGCAAAGATGACCGAAAGAACGTTCACCGCATCATTGTCAAGCCACCGCCAGCCTTTCATATGAATGGTCGCCTGCCCGCAATGCCGTTTCCGCTCAGTCGTCGCCCCGCATGCCGGACAGCGGTAAGCCGCTTGCCAAGCCGCGCCAAGCCACGTATCAAACCAGCTGCCGAGCCAACCGAAAAAGGCAAGAGTAAAAACGGGTCGGACGTCGAGAAAAAACACGCCAACAGCCGCAATAAACAGTGCGCCGGCAAACGAAGCAGCCGTGCCAAGGAGCGTCACAGCCCCTGAGGTGCCGGCTTCCACCGGCCGAAAACTCGGCCAAACCCGAGGCGGCCACGGGCTTAAAGAACCGATTTCAGACGCCCACGTATCAGCGTTCGCTGCAGCGACGGCGACAACAAACAGATCATCCCAAATCGGGTCGGGACGGACAGCGGCCAATAGCGCCAACACGGCCGGCACCCCGCCATTGGCCAGCACTTGGATGGCATCGCGCCGCCCGCCTTTCGCCAATTTTTCAGACAGTTTTGCCTTGCGTTGCTTTCCGATGTGGCTAAAGAAGCTGGAGCTGACAAAAAAGCAGCCTAACACCCATATTCCGCCCCATGAAAAGCCGCATCCAACCGCTGCGCCGATGACAACGGCTGCCGCCGCTCCTGATATGGACAACGAGCGCAACAGCCATCCTCCGCCGGCGGCGAGGGCAGAGACCGCGATATACCACCATTCATCGCTCACAGTGAAGAACTCCTTGATCCGTAATAATGAATTTCACCGGCACATCATGCTCCTCGGCCGGAATGTCGTCCATCACTTGAAAGGAGTAAGCCAGCGCTGCCGTCACCGCCGAAGCTCCCCGCAAATATCGGTCGTAATACCCGCCGCCATAGCCGATCCGGTAGCCGGTTTTGGCAAAACAGACCCCCGGGACAATGATGAGATCAAACTCATCGCGGTCGATCGGCGTTGTTTGTTTTTCAATCGGCTCAAACAATCCGGCGTACGCTTTTTCGAGCTGGGAAAACGACTCAAGCCGCCGAAAGGACATCGTTTTTGCCCTTGGATCGCATTTCGGGACGCCGATCGTTTTTCCTTCCCGCCACGCCTGTTCCATGATCGGCAAGGTGTTGACTTCCGTCTCTCTCGACACCGTCATGGCGATCGTCCGCGCCGTTTGCCATAATGGCCACCGGTATAAATGAGCGGCGATTTGCCGATCGTACATCTCTTTTTCTGCCGCTTTAAGCTGCCGAAGCTGATTCAACATGCGCTGGCGCCATTCCTGTTTGCCGTCCATCATCTTCCCCTTCCTCCCATAAAGATAAAAAGCAGCAGGAATCATCTTCCCACTGCTTACTTCGTTTCGCGGTGCAACGTGACTTTGCGATCGCGCGGGCAATATTTTTTCAATTCCAAACGCTCTGGGTTGTTGCGTTTATTTTTCGATGTAATATAGTTGCGTTCGCCGCATTCTGTGCATGCCAATGTAATGTTCACGCGCATCTTTTTTCCCTCCAAACGAGCTTTATACTTTATATAATCAGACCTTTCTATGATACCATTTTTCTTCGGCGATTTCCACCTCTAAATTTCATCTTTGTTCAATAAGAGCGCCACAAGCAGAGAATGGTATGGTATAGTGAAAAGGGGAGGGATGCATGTGGTGGAATACGCAATCATCGCTTTGGCAGCTCTAGCCATTATTCTCCTTGTTCTTTCCTTTTTTGCGAAAGATGAACTGAAACCGCTCGAAGAACAAATCGATCATTTGACCGTTTCCCTGGCGCAAGAAACGTACCAGATCAAAAAGCGGCTGCAAGTCATCGAGGAGGAGCTCCTCATTCCGGAGCGGCAACGGTCCGCTTCGCCGCGGCTTGGCGGATCATTGTCGCCGGCCGATCGGCGCATCTTGTTTTTGCATAAACAAGGATTCCCGCTCGAAGACATCGCCCATGAGACGGGGCTGACCGTTGCGGAAGTCGAGCGGGCGGTAAGGAGGTTGCGCCGATGAACAAGCGATCCATGCGTTCGTTTGCCCTCGGGCTGCTTGCATCGACAGCACTGATCGGCGCCTCGTATTACGCTTCACCCCCGGCTGCACCGACGGAAGCGGAAATCAAGACGTTCCTCAAACAGCATGGGCTTGTCGCCGTGGCGAAAGAGGAATACGACAGGCTCCGCAGCGCTCAGCCGAACGCCGCTCCGAAAGCGGCGTCCAAGCAGATGTCCGAACCATCAGGGCAAACCGTTTACGTCTATCGACTCGTTATTCAAAAAGGAGATACGCCAGAGACATTTGCCCGCGAACTTGAAGAGGCTGGCATCGTTCAAAGCGCCCGCGCCTTCAACGACTACTTGGAACAACATGGGCTGACGCGCTCCATCCGCCCCGGCGTCTACAACGTGCGGAGCGATATGGACTACGCAGCCATCGGCCGTTTGATTGCCGAACCATAACGAAAGAAGGTGTCCCTCTCCCAAAGGACCGGGACACCTTTTCTTAAGGCTGTGTCTGCGCATCAAACAGCGTTTTTTGAAAGAAACACATCTTTTTTGAAACGAACTTTTTGTCCGTCATGCCTGACGCCCTCCGGCCGCTTTTATCATCCGAACCGCCCGGCGATATAATCCGCCGTCCGCTGATCAGCTGGACGAGAAAACAACGTTTTTGTCTCGCCGTACTCAATCACTTCTCCGTTTAAGAAAAACGCTGTCCGATCGGAAATGCGAGCCGCCTGCTGCATATTATGCGTGACAATGATGATGCTGTATTTTGTTTTCAGCTCGCCCATCAACTCCTCGACCTTCGCTGTCGAAATGGGATCGAGCGCTGATGTCGGTTCATCCATTAAAATGACATCCGGCTCGACGGCCAAACAGCGGGCGATGCACAGCCGCTGCTGTTGGCCGCCCGATAAACCGAGGGCATTTTCATGAAGCCGATCTTTGACTTCCTCCCAGAGCGCCGCTTGGCGCAAGCTTTTTTCGACGATCTCATCGAGCCGCCGCCGGTCGCGGATCCCATGAATGCGCGGCCCATAGGCGACGTTGTCATAAATCGACTTTGGAAACGGGTTGGGCTTTTGAAATACCATGCCCACTTGCGTCCGCAGCTGTTCAACAGGGTATGACGTGTCAAAAATGCGGCGGCCGCGATACAAAATCTCCCCTTCGAGCCGGACGTTTGGAATGAGCTCGATCATTCGATTGAGCGTTTTGATATAGGTTGACTTGCCGCATCCTGACGGGCCGATAATCGCTGTAATCTCGCGTTCATAAAAAGACAGGTGAATATGTTTTAACGCATGATGCTCGCCATACCATACGTTCAGTCCATTCGTTTCGTAAACAACCTCTTTTTTCACCAACTGGGCCGAAGGAATGTCCTCTTTTCGGCGCTCCACCACCGCCATCGTACTCATCGGCGTGACTCCTTTCATTTCCTTCCGCCCTCACTGGCAGCGGAAGATCGAGTTTTTCCTATCATGAGCATACAAAACGATCGTTAACGCTGTGTGGACGGTATGTAAAGTTTTTGTAAACGAACATCATTTTTTGGCTCTTCACCACAACATGTACTTGACAAGCAATACGGTTTCCTGCACAAAGATATGCAAAAAGTGCTGATTTTCCCTCACAAGCGTAAATAGGGTATGTTCAGAAAAAATCAAGTACAACTTTTGGTGAAGAGCCGCAAAAAAGCAGGCCGTCCGCTTTTTTCCACTGAAGGAAAACCGCCTGCCGCCGTTTATAGAAAAAGCAGCTTGAGCCCGAACGCCAGCAAAATGCTGCCGCCGAGCGCTTCGCTGTACGAACCGAGCCATTGCTGAAAATGGCGGCCGACAAAAAGCCCAACCCATGTCAGCACCATGCTGAACAGACCAAACAGCAAAATCGTCACCATCGTCCGCGCTCCGAAAATGCCGAGGCTCAGCCCGACGGAAAAGCTGTCTAGGCTGACGCTGAACGCAAAAAAAAAGCAACCCCACCCCACGCGGAAACAGCGGTGAGCCATCGTCCCTCCGGAACGAGGCGATGATCATTTGCCCGCCAAGCCATAACAGCAGCGCCCCGCCCGCGTATGTCGCGACACTTCCGAACTCGCGCGACAGCAGGCGGCCGACCGCCATGCCAGCAAGCGGCATGAGAATATGAAACAAGCCGATCGTCAACCCGATATAAAACATTTGCCGCAGCCGGAGGCGCAACAGCCCCATTCCTAAAGCGACTGAAAACGCGTCCATGCCCAGCGCCAGCGCCATCATTGACAGCGCGATGATTTCGCCGATGAATGCGCCCATGTTTCTTCCCTCCCGGACCGGCCTTATTGCTAAACATATGCACGTCCAGGGCAGTTTAGAAGCAGAGCGGGCAGCCAATGGGCGCCGCCTGATTGACGGGCGGACGGAAAAGAAAAAACCGGTCCACAACAGACCGGTTTCGCGCTTGGAAACGGCATCCCCCAAATCCTCTAGTTGCCATTTGAACCTTACCGTTTGCAGAGCCGTTTTCTCGACTATCGCACGACCGAACAACGCCGCTTCCAAACCCATACATGGATCTGTGAAGCGCGTTTCCGTTCGGTCTTCCGTCACGCCAAGGCGCGACGAAGAAGCCTGCGGCTTGCCTCCGACCGTCAAAAAATAGACAAGCTGCTTTTTCGACCAGGATACGTGAAACTTGTTCACTGCATCTATACAGACGGCCGTCCTTTCATTTCCGCTGTTCGCTGATGGCGCGTCCGCCGGCTGCTTTGCGGAGCCGGTTCATGATCGCCGCGCCGATTCCTTCTTCCGGAAACGCCTCGCTGTAAATGAGATCGACGTTCGTTTCATCAAATCGGCGCAGCGTGTCGTACAGCCGGCTCGCGACCGTCTCAAGCGCCTGGCGCGTTCCGCACGGCAGCACGACATCGGCCGCATACTGATCCCGGTTCTCCTCGGTCGTCAACACGCCGACCGTTTTCCCTTCCGCCCGGCTTTCATCGACAAGCCGCTGCAAAAACGCGGGCGGGCCGGCGACGATCCAAAGCGGCGCTTTCGGCGCATAATGCGTATATTTCATCCCCGGCGCTTTCGGCGCCGCCTCGTCATCCACAGCAGCGGCCTCTTCAACGCGGCCGATCGCTTCAATAAGCGCCTCTTTCGTCACTCCTCCCGGGCGCAAAATCGTCGGCACGCCCCCACTGCAATCGAGCACCGTCGATTCAACGCCCACGCCGGTCGGCCCGCCGTCGATCACCCCGGCGATCCGCCCGTCTAAATCGGCAAGCACGTGCGCCGCCGTCGTCGGACTCGGCCTTCCTGACCGATTCGCGCTCGGGGCGGCCAACGCCAAGCCGCTCGCCTCGATCAACGCCAGCGCCAGCGGGTGATCCGGCATGCGCACCGCCACCGTCGGCAGCCCGGCCGTCACCCGTTCAGACACCGCTTTGGCCCGTTTTGGCAATACTAACGTGAGCGGCCCCGGCCAAAACCGCTCCATCAACGTTTTCGCCATCGGTGGGATCGAGGCGGCTACCGCCTCCGCTTGGGCCATGCTGGCGACATGAACGATGAGCGGATTGTCGCTCGGCCGCCCTTTGGCGGCGAAAATTTTTTCCACCGCGGCTGTATTGGCCGCATCAGCCCCCAACCCGTACACCGTTTCCGTCGGGAATGCGATAACTTCCCCGGCCCGCAGCCATTCAACCGCCTCTCGTATTTGTGGATAAACTTGCTGTTTATCAACAATATTATCCACAACCCAAACACGCGTTTTCAATCGTTTCACCTTCTCCATCGCCGTGATTCGCCTTGAAAATGGCGGCTTTTTTTACAAGCGTCAGATCGCCGCCCGATGCCTTTCCACAGTTATACACAAATTGTGAATAAACTTGTTATTTTTGTGGATAACTTTGTGGATAGATGCTTATGGAATGAGATGGCTGAGCCACTCTTTGAAGAAAAATTTGACTTCCACCGGCTGTTCCGGCTCGGCCATGACGACGAAGGACGATTCTTGATCGTCAGTGTGCCCTTTGTCCTTCTCGCCATCCGCATGGATGGACGAAGCGGCGCGATCTTCGGTTTCCGCCATCGCACCCCTCTCCTCTTTCGGTTCGTCCCGCTCGATGGCCTGCTCGCCGCTTCGCATCGCCTCAGCTTCCGCTTCGGCCGACTCGCTGTTCTGCTTCGACCCGGCTTCCATTGACCGGACGCTCCCAGCCGACACCGGTTCATTCGTTCCGGCAGGCGATCGGTTCGCCGCCATCATGACGGCATCGCTGTTGGAAAAATCGAGAAAACAAAGCGGCGGGAACAGAACGCACCACCAGTTTGCTCCTTTTCCTTCCCCAAGCGTGATCAGCACGGCATCATAGATGCCAGCCGGATATACGTAGTTGCCGTACACTTTCGTCGGAAAATGAACCGGGCCAAACTCCACTTTGTACGTTTGATCGCTTTGTTCATCGCGCAACACGCGGGCGACCGTCCGCTCGATGTCCGGCAGGTGAGAGCGGATGACGCGCTTTGCTTCCTCAAACGAAGTGAGTTCGGCCACCCAGCCGTTGATTTGCGCATTGACCGCATCACGCACTTTTCGCTTCAATTGTTGGTCTTCATCGGCGTCGCTGTTGGCTAAAATGCGCAGGCGGATTGCCTCATCAGGGATGGCGACCGCCGCGTTCGCCCCGGCGTCCGTCTTGTGGCCGTACAGCTCGACGAGTACGCCTGTCGTTAATAGAATGATATATAAACATATGGCAATGGCATTTCCTTTGATGGTCATCATCGGCACCGTCCTTTCACCTTTCATTGTGGACGGCGCCGCTCGTTTTTAAACCTATCAATCTAACACGTTTTCCCGTTTTTCGGCCGCGTCATGTACACCATCCGGTCTTTGCCGTTGAGGTCAAAATCGACTTCCACTTCGGCTTCTGGAAACGCTGCGGCCAAGAGCGCCGCCACTGCTTCCCCTTGCCCGGCGCCGACTTCAAAAGCGGCAAGCGCCGGCGCGCCGAGCACAAGCGGCAACTCGCGGGCGAAGCGGCGGTAAAAATCGAGCCCATCGCGGCCGCCAAAGAGCGCCGTGTGCGGCTCATAGTTTTTGACGACCGGGGAAAGCATAGCGGCGTCCGTCTCTGGAATGTACGGTGGATTGGAAACGACGACATCGACCGTCCACCCCATGGCCATGATCGGCTGCAGCAAGTCGCCGCACAAAAATGAAACATTCGCCCCGAGCCGCCGGGCGTTTTCACGGGCGACCGCGAGCGCCGCTTCGGAAATATCGGTTGCGGTCACCGACAACGCTTTGTTCTCCAGCGCCAATGTCACGGCGATCGCCCCGCTGCCAGTGCCGACGTCAACGACATCGATCCGCTTCCGACCAGCAAATAGGCGCGGCACCCGTTTTAGGACGCCAAGCACCAGTTCTTCCGTTTCCGGGCGCGGGATCAACACATGGCGGTTGACAAGAAACGGCCGGCCGTAAAACGATTCATAGCCGATCAAATATTGAATCGGCACATGATCCACCGCATGGCGGCGCACATCGGCCGCAAACCGTTCATATACCGCTTCGTCGACCGGCTCGCGCCAACGGGCGAACAGCCCGGCCCGGTCCACGCCTAAATGGTGGCACAATAGCCACTCTGCCGCCCGCTCCTCTTTTCCGTGGGCGCGCAAAAAAGAAGAAGCCCAGGCGAGGACTTCGTGGACGTTACGACGCATCGTTCGCTTGCTCCAATTTTTTCGCCTGATCGTCCAAAATGAGCGCCTCGATAATTTCGTCGAGGTGGCCATCGAGCACTTGATCGAGCTTTTGGATCGTCAATCCGATGCGGTGGTCCGTGACGCGGTTTTGCGGGAAGTTGTACGTCCGGATGCGCTCGGAACGGTCGCCGGTGCCGACTGCCTGCTTGCGCGTTTGGTCATATTCGGCGCGCGCTTCTTGCTGGTACTTGTCATAAATGCGGGCACGCAATACTTTCATCGCTTTTTCTTTGTTTTTGATTTGCGATTTTTCGTCTTGGCACGTGACGACAATGCCGGTCGGAATATGGGTGAGGCGCACGGCCGACATTGTCGTGTTGACGCTTTGCCCACCCGGTCCGCTTGAGGCGAACGTGTCGACGCGAATGTCTTTTTCATTGATTTCGACTTCGATTTCTTCCATCTCCGGCAGGCAGGCGACCGTCGCCGTCGACGTATGGATGCGCCCGCCTGACTCCGTTTCCGGGACACGCTGGACGCGGTGCGCGCCGTTTTCAAACTTCAGCTTTGAATACGCCCCTTTGCCGTTGATCATAAAAATGATTTCTTTATAGCCGCCGAGGCCGGTCGGACTCGCTTCGATCACTTCCGTCTTCCACCCTTGCGATTCCGCATAGCGCGTATACATCCGGTACAAGTCGCCGGCAAACAGCGCCGCCTCTTCGCCGCCGGCGGCCGCGCGGATTTCCATAATGACGTTTTTCTCATCGTTCGGATCTTTCGGCAAAAGCAACACTTTCAGCTTTTCAACGAGCGCCTCTTCCCGTTCTTCCAGCTCGTCAATTTCCTCTTTCACCATCTCGCGCAGCTCCGGATCGAGCTTTTCCTCAAGCATCGCTTTCGCTTCGGCCAGCTGCTCGCGAACCGATTTGTATTCGCGGTACGTTTGCACCGTTTCTTCCAAATCCGCCTGCTCTTTCGAATAATCGCGCAGCTTTTTCGGATCGTTGATGACGTCGGGGTCCATCAACAGTTCATTGAGCTTTTCATACCGTTGCTCCACAGCTTCCAACCGATCAAACACATCATTCACCTCTGTTTTTCCCACACAGTCTAATTTTAGATTATAGCATGAAATGAAGCCAAACAAAAACCCCCGCTTTTGGCAAGCGGGAGCTCTCAGTTGACGCGCACGATGATCTCGTATGTCGGGATCGCTTTTGTCAGCAACTTGTCAATGCGTTGCGCCTCGCGCTGCCGCTCCTCGTCAGACAGCTCTTCCGGTGCATCAACGGTCACATACATATTGCCGCCGTGAAACCAGATGGAGTCGGCGTGGTAATCGGTGTACCGCTCGATGAGTTGTGCTGCCTTGCGCGTATCGGCGCGCTGGTTTTCGCTTCCTTCGGTCAAGCTGATAAAATTCGGGTTTTGCCGCACGTTTTCCGGATCGTCGAAGTTGTTGTACAAGTCTCTGTCAGCGTCGATCTTCGGCCGCCCGTCCGTCATCAGCCGCGCGCCGTTTTTGTCCTCGCTTTGCTGGCGGTAGGACGGATGATCCGGAGCGAGCGAACAGGCCGAAAGCAGGAAGATCATTCCTAACAGCCAGATGCGTCTCATCCTTTTTCGCCTCCTTAGCTGTTAGGATGTCCATGATCGCCCGTCAATGATACACGGCAAGCCATAAATCTTTCTGCCATCATTCGTCTATTTTGCGGCGAACGAACAAAAGGGGCAGCCTAGTCAAGCGAACGATCAATGATGAACGAGCCGCATGCCAAACGCTTTTTCCTCCCATAGCGAATGGACGCACGAGACGGGCGAGAATGATGGCGCCGCTTCCGCCCTTCTCGGTCGGCGAAACATACGAATATGCACCGTTTCCATCAACGATGGCTGCGCTTCGCCACTTGGCCGATGAAAGCGGCCAAACAACATCCGTGACCGCCTCACCATCACTCACCCGTATGTCCAGCAAGCGGGCGGTTGTATCGCTTTTTCGGTTTGCCAGGCACTTCATGGTGATGGCGGCAGCGAGGCTCGTACGCCTCGCTGGCGCCGACGAGAATCACCGGATCGTCATAAGAGGCGGGCGCACCGTTAATGAGCCGCTGCGTCCGGCTGGCCGGGGAACCGCATACCGTGCAAACCGCCTGCAGCTTCGTCACCGACTCCGCGATCGCCATCAGCGCCGGCACGGGGCCAAACGGTTCACCGCGAAAATCTTGGTCGAGCCCCGCGGCGATGACGCGGTAGCCGCAATCAGCGAGCGTTTGCACCACATCGATGATGTCGTCGGAAAAAAACTGTACTTCATCGATGGCGACGACGCCGGTGGCGGCGGAAATGT
>NZ_ATCO01000107.1:0-9969 GCF_000422025.1 Geobacillus sp. WSUCF1
ACGATTTCATTCCTTCCGACAGGGAAATGCCTTTTTCCTTCCCTTCCGGTGTTTCACAAACGATCGCATGCTCGAGCAGCGGAAGCCGCTTCTTCGCCTCCACAAACAACGGAGCGAGCAAGTCAAGGCCGATCACCGCCTTGACGTCGCCGTTGTGCAAAATATAAGAAATTTCCTCGGGCGTGTAGATGGGATTGATCGGAATGACGGTCGCCCCAAGCCGCAGCGCCCCGTACAAGCCGATGACGAACTGCGGCGAATTGCCAAGCAACAAGGCAATATGGTCGCCTCGGCGAATGCCAAGCCGCGCCAATCCGTCGGCAAATCGGGAAATGGCTTCATCCAATTGTTGATACGTGCACCGCTCTTCCCTAAACACATACGCTTCCTTGTCCGGCAACTGCTTCGCGATTTGCGCCAACCGCGCCGTGACGTTCATATACGCTCCTCCCCCCAAAATGAATGAATGACCATTCATTTTATAAATAAAAAAATTCGAACTATATCCATTATAAAAAAAAGAACAGCAAAGGGCAAGGGAAAGCGTTTCCTTTGCTGCTCTCTCTTATTTTGGCCTATTGCGCCCATGTTAGGCCGGTGCGGGCGAGGCGGATGACACCGCGGAACGTCCGGCCAGCCTCCTCAACCAGCTGCTCGTGCCGGCCAACGTGTGGCAAATGCGTCAACCATAATTCTCCGACACGTGCTCCCTCTGCGATGGCCGCCGCCTCCTCGCTCGTCATATGCCCAGCCGGCGCCGCGTTTTGCCCAGCGTAAAAGTTGCACTCGCAAATGAGCAAGTCGGCTCCTTTGGCAAACGGAAGAAACTCCGGTATATAGCTTGAATCGGCCGTATAAACAACCGTCTTGCCGCCGGCAGTAATGCGCATCGCGTAGCATGGCACCGGATGGACTGTTTTCATAAATGTGATCGAAAACGGTCCAACAGCCAGCGTCCCATTCGGGTCATAGGCAATTCCTTCCGTAATGCCGCTGTGCGTCAAGCGGGAAAACGCCGCCTCGTCTTCCACATGGCCGTAAATCGGCAAGACGGGAAGGTCAGCTCCCAAATTTTTATGAATGAGACGCGCGTATTGGAGCGGGCCGATGTCGGCGATATGGTCGTAATGGTAATGGGAGATGATGACCGCATCTAAGTTTTCCACAGCCGTATAGTTTTGCAGCTTGGCAAGCGCCCCGCTGCCGCAATCAACGAGCAGGCAAAATCCGTCATGCTCGAACAAATACGCCGATGTCGCTTCATTGGAGGCCGGGAACCCTCCCCAATAGCCGATGACCGTCACTTTCATTTTCGGTTCTCTCCTTCCATTCGTTTTGTCTTCATCATACACAACCGCGCCTATTTTTTCATCTTTGTTGATTTTTGTTTTAAAACACATATTGACATTTTGTTATGTGTTATAATACAATAAAATTACCAAGACAACGGAGGGGATCGGAATGTTGATGAAAGTGTTGGAATTTTTCAGAAACTTGCCACCTAAAAAATGTACGCACTGCGGCAAAGAGATTGACGAGCAGCATGAATGCTACGGCAACACATGTTCTGATTGCCTTGGCGCCGCTTACCGCCAATAGGTGAGCGGACGCTGCCCTTGCGTCACGACGTCGGCTGCCCCGCCGGCGTTTGGCTGTTCCCTAATGCAGCCTGCCTTTTCTTTTGACTGCCTCCAGCTAAGAGGCATTTTTTTTTTGCCAATCTCAGGGGCGCCATCACACACAACGTTCTAATGGCGGCCCATCCGCAAAAAGCAATCCCTCGTCCTAGAAAATGGTTTTAATTCCATCTGTTGTTTGATTCCGATATTGGCCAATGCAAAAAGGCGTCCCAATCTTTTTAGGACGCCTTCGAGACGGCATGGTTCAATCATCACGTTTGAGCCGCTGTTTCCGTCCATACCGCATAACGGCGGCGATACCGAAGGAGAAAATACACGAGCGTCGCCAAGGCAAAGACCGCGGCTGTCGCAAGCAATATCGCAGCTTCCTTCCACATGACCAAGAAATCGCCGCTTGAAATGACGGCTCGCAACCCACGGATCGCATGGGTCATCGGCAGCCACGGATGAAGCGACTGCAACGCACCCGGAACGAGCTCAATCGGATACGTGCCGGCGCTTCCGACCAGCTGGGCAATCAATAGCAAAATGGCAAGAAACCGGCCCGGGTTGTCAAACACGGTGACAAGGAATTGAACAATCATCATAAATGTTATGCTGATGATCCAAGTGAACAAATGCCAAGCAAATTCGGGCGGAGCACGATGGCCCGCAGCTCTTTTCGCAGCATATGGCGCTCCCTCCTTTGTACAGATGACCAAATTGTCCGTATGGTCAATTTCCAACAAAAAAAGAGGATCATCTATCTCGACAATCCTTGCAAAAAATAGAGCGTAAACAATTCAGCAATTTGTTCTTTTGTCAACGGTTCATGATCTTTTTCCCAATCGACGATCAAGGCGATGTACGTCTTGAGCATCAAAAATGCCGTAATTTCCGAATTGCACGGACGAATCTCCCCTTTTTCCACCGCCGCATCAATTTTTTGCCGAATGAACTCGACCATTGCCCGGTCCAGTTTGGCAAGCACTTCTTGCACCGCCGCCGTACCGATATTGCGCACTTCTTGAAGCAGCTTCGCCGTCAGCTGATGGCGCTGGCGAAATTCCAAAATGCGGTACAAGGCGCGGTGGACGTTTTCGGAAAACGGCAGCGACGAGTCCATCGCCAGCTCCGCTTCCGCCTTGATTTCCATAATCAATCCGGAGACGATTTCATCAAGCAGTTCCTCTTTGCTTTTAAAAAACGTATAGATCGTCCCCTTGCCGACGTTGGCGAGCTTGGCGATCTGCTCCATCGTCGTCGCCTTGTAGCCAAAGGCAGCAAACGATTGGGCCGCCGCTTCGATGATTTGCCGTTTGCGGTCGCTTGCCATACTCCTCATCCTTCAAACTGACTAAATGAACAATTTGGTCAATCCGTATCCATTATACTATCAAACAACATGGATGTAAAGGGCCGTCGCATTGGGGACGGAATTTCTTCCTGCTCCCTCATCCTTTCCAAGCAAATGGGTAGAAGCGCCGTTGAAGCTTCTCCCACGTTCTTTTCACATCCCTTTTGCAGCGGAAACCACTTCCACGAACCAAAAGAGACAAACAGCCATCCGCTGCTTTTCGCTTCAAACGGCGGGCGGCCGCACCGACGTCCAAATGTGAGCGGCGAACGGACCAGGGCGTTGGAAAACCGTTGGTTAACGGACGCTGCTGTACAGATCGGACGTCTGTTGAACTGGCGCTTGCTGCAAATACAGAAGCACGTCACGCACCGCTTTTTCGCCTTGGTCAATGCAATCCGGCAATCCGAGCCCTTCGTATGAGCTGCCGGCCAAAAACACCCCCGGCAACTCGGACGCCATCTGCTCCTTAATCTTCGCCAGCCGCTCGCGGTGCCCGACCGTGTATTGCGGCATGGCCCGCTTCCAGCGCGAGATGACGGCGAACTCCGGTTGGCCGGCGATGTTCATCACTTTATTTAAATCATCCAATACAACACGGACGATCTCATCATCAGGTTGGTCGACGATCTCCTCATCGCCCGGGCGCGACGTAGCAACGCAAGAGCGCCTTGCCAGGCGGCGCGGTGTGCGGCCATTTTTTATGCGTCCATGTGCACGCTGTCATCGTGTAATCGCTGCGGCGCGAAACGACAAACCCGGTGCCGTCAATGTCTTGGCGGATCGCCTCCTCCGGAAATGCGAGCGCCACCGTCGCCACCGACGTCAGCGGCACTGAACGGAACGGGGCGAAAAACGGATAGTCAGCGAACATGTCGGGCACAACATGATGCGGCGTTGTCACGATGATGCCGTCTGCCCCCCACACCTCTCCTGTGCTCAGTTGCAGCCGATACGCCGAATCGGTGCGAACGATCCGCTCGACACGCACCCCTTTGATGACGCTGCCCGGCTCAAGCCGTTTTTCCACTTCATCAACGAGCGACTGCAAGCCCGTTTTTAACGTCTGGAACGCCCCTTTCCGCTCTTTTTGCTCTTTCGGCGTCGTTCGTCTCGCTCCACGGACAAGGCTTCCGTATTTTTGCTCAAGCTGAAAAAACTGTGGAAACGTCGCCATTAGGCTCATCTCATCAATGTCGCCGGCGTAAATGCCGGAAAGTAGCGGTTCGATGAGATTGTCCACCACCTCATCGCCGAGGCGGCGGCGGAAGAAGCGGCCAAGCGGCATATCACCATCGACTTTCACCGGCGGCAGCACAAAGTCAAGCGCCGCCCGCAGCTTGCCGGCCGGGGAAAACAGTCCGGTCGTTAAAAACGGGGCGATGCGCGTCGGAATGCCCATCACCGCTCCGCCCGGAATGGGATAGAGTTTGCCGTTGACCAAAATGTACGATGTTCCGGTCGCGTTATGAACGATCTCATGTTCAAGGCCGACTTCCTTCACAAGGCGAAACGCGCTCGTTTTCCGCGCCAAAAACGAGTCTGGACCGCGTTCAATGACAAAACCGTCGCGGACGACCGTCTGCACTTTTCCGCCGAGCCGGTGCGTCGCCTCGACAAGTTTGCATGCAAGTGGGAGGCGTTGCTCTCGAATCGCTTTTTGCAAGTAGTAAGCAGCCGTCAAGCCGGTAATGCCACCGCCGATGATGACGACCGTCCGTTGCCCTTCATTCATGTCGATCGCCTTCTTCCGCCCACCGCTTTAACACAACCGACGCCAATGCATCAATAAACAATGGATTCGTGTTGGGCATCTCCGGTCGGTAATAGCGGGCGCCGATCTCTTCCGTCACCTGTTTGCACTCAATGTCGTTGTCATACAACACTTCCAAATGGTCGGCGACAAAACCGACCGGCGCGTAAACGAACGACGTATAGCCGCGCTCTTCGTAAAGCTGGCGCGTCAAGTCTTGCACGTCCGGCCCAAGCCATGGTTCCGGCGTCTGACCGGCGCTTTGCCAGCCGACGGCATAGTGGGCGACGCCGGCTTGATCAGCAATTCGTTTCGCTGTATCTTCGAGCTGCGTTGGATACGGGTCACCGGCTTGAATAATTTTTTCCGGCAAACTATGTGCGGATACGATCAGCACAGCTCGCTCCCGCTCACGTTCCGGCATGGCGGCAAAAATCGCCCGCACTTGTTCTGCCCAATATTGCAAAAACTTCGGCTCGTCATACCATTGATCAATCGTGTAAATGGTCGGTCCGCCGAGCTTTTTTGCTGCCGCTTTCGCCCGCTCATTGTACGAGCGAATGCTGAATGTGGAATAATGAGGGGCTAGGACGATCCCAACCGCTTCTTTGATGCCGTCATCATGCATGCGCTCGACGGCATCCTCAATGAACGGCTCAATATGTTTGAGCCCTAAATACATGCGAAACTCGACTTCATCTTGCACTTCGTTCAGCCGCTCCTCGAGCCGTTTCGCCTGCTCTTCCGTAATTTTCGCAAGGGGCGACAACCCGCCGATCGCCCGGTAACGCGCTTTTAAATCGTCGATTTGTTCCTGCGGCGGCTTGCGCCCATGGCGAATGTGCGTATAATACCGTTCAATATCATCTTCCCGGTACGGCGTTCCGTACGCCATCACGAGCAGCCCCACTGTTTTTTTCACCATTGTGCCACCCCCTCGTTTAGTTCGTTGACGTATATTCGTGGATAAAAGCGGTCAGACGCTTCAGTGTCGCCGGCTGAACATCCGGAAAAATGCCGTGGCCTAAGTTGAAGATGTAGCCCGGCCGTTCCATCCCTTCGTCCAAAATGCGCTTCACCCGTTCTTCGATCACGTCCCACGGCGCAAGAAGCACCGCCGGATCCAAGTTGCCTTGAATCGCTTTCGCAATGCCTTGGCGGCGCGCTTCGCGAATCGACAGCCGCCAGTCAAGGCCGATGACATCAAGCGGCAAATCGTTCCACTCATGCACTAAGTGGCTGGCGCCGACGCCAAACATAATGAGCGGAGCCCCTTCTTCCCGCAAAGCGGCAAAAATGCGCGCCATCGCCGGCTTGATAAACGTCCGGTAATCGTCAGCACTAACGGCGCCAACCCAAGAATCAAAAATTTGCACAGCGCTTGCCCCTGCCCGAATTTGCGCCCGCACATAACGGATCGTCATCTCAGCGAGCTTGTCCATTAAGGCGAACCACGCTTTCGGTTCAGCATACATGAACGCTTTCGTCTTATGATAATTTTTTGACGGACCGCCTTCAATCATGTAGCTCGCCAACGTAAACGGCGCCCCGGCAAACCCGATGAGCGGCACATCCAACTGTTCGTTGACAAGGAGCCGAATCGTTTCAAACACATACGGCACATCATGTTCTGGATCAATCTCCCCAAGCCGCTCGACGTCTTGAAGCGAGCGAATCGGATTTGCGATCACCGGCCCGATGCCGCCCTGAATCTCGACGTTCACGCCAATGGCCGGCAGCGGTGTCATAATGTCTTTATATAAAATGGCGGCATCGACGCCATATTGCTCAACTGGAAGTCTCGTGACGTACGCGCAAAGCTCCGGTTGATGCGTAATTTCAAACAGCGAATATTTTTCTTTCAGCGCCCGATACTCCGGCTGCGACCGTCCGGCTTGCCGCATATACCAAACCGGCACGTACGATGTTTGTTCGCCGCGGCAGGCGCGCAAAAATGTATCATTGATCTGTCTAGCCATCTCCATCCGCCTTTCTGTCCTCACAATCCCGTCAATGGTTTCGCCTTTTTTTTGCCTTCAAACATTGCCTATCTCCTTTTCACTATACAGCTTTCCGTACCCAATGTATAGAGAAGAAGGCGAACTGTCAAAAAATCGACCGATTTTTAAGTCCATGCCCATTATAGCAAAAAAGCTGCCCCGGCCGCACGGGACAGCTTTCTGTTCAGATGAGAAACATGGCGACAACGGTCGTCACCACCAAGCCGACAGCAACAGGAATGAGGTTGCGGCGCGCCAGCTCAAACGGGTCAACCCCGCAGATCGCTGCGGCTGGAATGAGCGCCCACGGAACGAGCGTGCCGCCGCCGACCCAAATGGCGGCGATTTGGCCGAGCGCCGTCAACGTTGCCGCTCCGCCGCCGATCGCTACAGAAAACAAATGGGCGATCGAACCGGCGAGCGAGATGCCGGAAAACCCGGAGCCGTCAAGACCAGTAATCGCCCCGACGATCGTAAGTGTAACCGCTCCCACCTCATTGTTCAGCGGCATCGCATGAGCCAAGGCAACCCCTAAATCGTTGACGATGCCTTGCGATGCCTGCGGCAAATAGTCGCCGATGATTTTCACAAACCCCGCATCGCCAAGATAGAAAAACGCGGCGATCGGAATAACAGGGCCGAACACTTTAAACCCGAACTGAAACCCTTCAATAAAGTAATTGGTCACTTCCGCAAAACTTTCTTGCCGATGGGCGAGAACGGAGATGAGAATCAAAATGAAAATCGCCGTCCCACCGACCAAGGCGGTCGCTTCCCCGCCTTGCAACCGCAAATAAAACATCGCGATGACATCAAGGGCGAACAAAATCGGAATCAACAGCGCAAGCCATTTTTTCGTTTGTCCCGTCAGGAAATGACTTGTTTTTTCCAGCGTCGAATCGACCGTTGCAGCCATTTCCGCCTCCCCGCTTGCCAGGCGCCCTCGCTTCATGTCACGGCGCAGCAAGTAAAACGCGGTGACCGTTGTGACGGCCCCCATGACAAAAACAAGCGGCACACTGGCAGCGATGACATCGCCGACCGGCAGCCCGGCGGCATCGGCCGTTAATTTCGGCGCCCCTTGGATGATAAAATCGCCGGAAAGCGCGATGCCATGCCCGAACAAGTTCATCGCCATCGCCACTCCCAACGCCGGCAAGCCCACCCGGACCGCTGCCGGCAACAGAACTGCCCCCATGAGAGCAACAGCCGGAGACGGCCAGAAAAACCAAGAAATGATCATCATCAAAATTCCGATCGTCCAATACGCCCAAGCCGGCGTACGGATGAAACGGACAAACGGCGAAACCATGACATCATTGATGCCGGTGGCCGACAACACTTTGCTCATCGCCACAATAATGGAGATGACTAAAATCGTCGGCAATAGCTCCGTAATGGCGTAAATAAAGCTGTTAAACACTCCGCTGACCGCCGCGCTCAACGAATGGGTAGCGACCGCCGCCAATAAAAAGATGCCGGCAATGCAAATGAGCGATGTATCTTTGCGGGCGACCATAAACCCAATAATGAGCACGATGAACAGCAAGTAAATCCAGTGCAACGCTACAAGCTCTACACCCATGATTCATTCCCCTTTCTTCCCGACTTCCAGCCTGACCGCCGGACATGCGCCCAGGCCAGTGTACTACAGCATATGAAGCGGGAAAAAAGGTGTGAAAGCTTTGGCCATCCATTGAAGAATGAAAAACGCCGGCGCCAGCGCAAACAGCGCTAGCGTCCGGCTTTCTGCCCACGCTGCAGGCGCACGTACCGCCCTGCCGTCCAAAGCCCCCATATATTTCCGCCAAGCCAAGTGGCGAGCCAAAGAAGGCGCGGGGAAACAGCCAACAGTACGAGATGGAATATCGTATTTTGCCCAATCAGCAGAATGGAAAGCAACCGAACCGCCGCAGCATCCGGTTGCGCCTGCGGCAACGGGTACAGCCGCGGCCATAGCAAATAGCGATGATGGGAAGGCAGCGCGGCCAATTGAACAGCGGTCGCGTAAAGAAACAAAAATGCGATGCCCGCCCGCCCGTATTGGTGATCGATCACAGCCAGCATGACGCCTCCGATCGCAGTGAGGCGGACATATAGACCAGCATACCCGCCGGCGCGCAAAAACGTGCGGGCATACAAATGAAAAAACACATGCCGCTCGTCGTACGGTATCAAAGCGAGCAGCGGATCAAGCCAGCGCCGCCGCTTCGCCGCCTCCCGCCATTCCGGAACGTCGGTAAACAAGTTGGCCAACCGGTAAAACGCCGTGGCCGCTCGCTGTTCTTCCGCGATGATCCGTTCCCATTTCCATGTTTTACCTCTGACCAATCTTGACAAACAGATGGACAGAACAACCATCAAACCGACCAAAACGACGAAAAATGGCCATGGGGCCGCAACCAGCACCAAATAAACGAACACCGCCGCTAGGCTGAAACGGGTAAATGCGCCAAAGCGATGAAAAGACGGATCGGCGATGTAGCTTCCTTGCCAACTGGCCCATAAGCTCCATCCTTTGAAGCAGAAAAGACCGAACAAAAAAAAGCGGCCATGACACCGGGGAAAAGCGAGCATGCAGTGGACCCGCCAACAGCAAAAGCAAAGAAAGGCCGTACGCCTGCCATAACCATGAGACGAAAAACGCCCGCTGAATATACGGACCGAGCCGTTCTTCCGCCGGCAATAAAAACACCGTATCCGCCTCGCGGAACAAGGTGCGCACCGATCCAGCGGCCGCCGCCCAGCCGAACACGACCGCCGCAATAGCCGGATACGGAAACGAGTCAGGAAGCGCCGCCGCAAAGCGCTCGTACATCACCGCTATGCCGCCAAGCACAATGATCAAACCGACGAGCAAATGGTCGTTGAACATATAGCGCAAGTAGCGGATCCGTTTTCGCCATTCCGCTTGGAAACGCTGCTTCCAAAGACGGCGGGCGTCAATCATGGCGCATCGTCCTTTGTCAATTCGACGTACAGTTCATCAAGCGACGCCCCCCAGAGCCCGAACTGGCGGCGAATGTCATCGAGCGTCCCTTTGGCTTTGACGCGGCCGTTGTGCAAAATCACAAATGAGTCGCAATACCGCTCTGCCGTCGCTAAAATGTGCGTCGACAGCAAAATGCCCGCCCCCTTCTCTTTCTGTTCATTCATTCGCTCAAGCAGGGCGTGAATGGCAAGCGGATCGAGGCCGAGAAACGGCTCATCGATGATATAAAGCGGCGGTTCAAGCAAAAA
>NZ_ATCO01000108.1:0-506 GCF_000422025.1 Geobacillus sp. WSUCF1
GCCGTTCGGGTCTCTTCTTCCTCCACCAACTGCCCATTTCTCCGCCAAATCCCGTCGATTCGGGCCGCCATCGCCCTCAGAAACGCCCGAAGCCCTTGGTCTTTCCAGCTGCGGCGGGATTTCACCCGATGCGCAAACCGGCTCATCACGCTCTCGGCGTGGCCCATCGGACGCATGCCGGTCGTCTCCACCCCTTGCTCCGACAGCCACTCCCGATAGTCCCGGATGCATCCCGGCATCGACTCGATCCGGCGGATCATGGCAGCCATCTGCTTCTCTTTCGCTTCGTCCTCCAACGTGCCGACCGCGCTGTTCAGCTCCACGAGAAGCCCCTCTTCGTCTTGTTTCGCCAGCTTCTTCCGCACCTCCCGCCAACGCGGATGGCCGGACAGACACTGACGCAGCTCCCGCGCCACATGAAATCGATCCAGCTGAAAGCACGCCCGCTTCCCAAAATACTCCCGGCAGGCCGTGATCCACGACGCCGCGTCGCCGTTGATGATCAA
>NZ_ATCO01000109.1:0-5395 GCF_000422025.1 Geobacillus sp. WSUCF1
ATAAAAATAGCCCTTGCCTGCGGATCTCCTGTAGAATGAAAGTGCGACCTACCATTCGAAAGGAGAATCCCCATGCAAGAGCACTTTCATTTTACTACAGATCGGGCCAAGATTCAAAAGCAATATGCAGCCATTTTCTTTTTTGTTTCTGCCCAACTTTCATGCATTCAGGTGCATCTTCATCGTCGAAATCGCCATTTGGTAAAGCAAGAGGACGCTGTCATCATTGCCATTCATCTTTTAGGAAAGCTGCTCGGTTTTACTTCTGAACGGGCGTGGCATCGCTTTGTGATCGGGAACTTGGTCCCAAAGGAGAAATTTCTGGAACGTTCCCGGTATCATCGTCGTTGTCGATCACTGCGTTTTGCGATCAAATGGATTCGCCATGAATTGGCGAAACGCGGGCAGCACCATGCCTACGCTGTGGTGGATAGCTTGCCAATCGAGTTATGTCATGCCGTGAGAATGGATCGGGTCAAACGGTTTCAAGGAATCGCCGATATCGGGTATTGTGCTTCGAAAAAGCAATGGTACTACGGGTTTAAGCTGCACCTTCAAGTTACAGATCAAGGTCTGCCGATGGGATATGTGGTGACGGAAGCATCTTGTCATGATCGAATAGCAGCCGAAAGCGTCATGACCCAAATTCCTCATCCCTATAACTTCGGGGACAAAGGGTTTATTAGCAGTGACTTGCAAAAAAGGCTGTACGAAGAGTACCAAATGGCGCTTTGGACTCCGTCTCGAAAAAACCAGAAACATTGCTCGTCCGAGGCATGGGAGAAATGGATCCAACAAAAACGCAAAGTGATCGAGACGGTGTTCTCGGTTCTGGTTGACCAATACCGGATCACAGAGATTCGAGCGAATTCAATGATCGGATTTGAAGTAGCGCTCGATGGCATATTGTTAGCCTATTCGCTGGTCACACTAGGGCTAGTTGAGTTCTAACGCTCAACTAGCACCACGGGTCTAATTCCATTAATGATAACAAATGCATTAGAAGGTAAAGAGCTTCCTATTTATGGCAATGGACAACATATTCGTGATTGGCTTCATGTTAAAGACCACTGTGCCGCTATTGATTTAGTTATTCATAAAGGTAAACCAGGAGAAGTATATAATATCGGTGGGCATAATGAACGGACAAATAACGAAGTAGTCCATTTAATTGTTGAAAAACTTGGGGTTTCAAAGTCGTTAATTAAATATGTATCGGATCGCCCAGGGCATGACCGTCGCTATGCAATCGATCCCACGAAAATTATGACAGAACTCGGATGGAAACCACAATATACGTTTGACAAGGGAATTGAGGAAACTATTCAATGGTATATCAATAATTCAGATTGGTGGAAACGTATTAAGTCCGGAGAGTACATGGCTTATTACCAAAAGCAATATGGTGAAAGAGAATGAGTAAACAAAAAATATTAGTTACTGGTGCAAAAGGACAACTCGGCACAGAGATGGTCAAATTGTTAAAAGACATGGAATATGAAGTATATGGATATGGACGAACAGAACTCGATATAACGAATTTTCAGCAAGTGAAAAGTGTTATTGACCATATCCATCCTAATGTTGTTATTCACACTGCTGCTTATACAAAGGTAGATGCAGCAGAGTCCGAACCAGATCAAGCATTTTTAGTTAATGCATACGGAACAAGAAACGTAGTCGTAGCATCAGAACATATAGGTGCTAAGTTTGTTTATATAAGTACCGATTATGTGTTTGACGGCACCGCAAACGCACCTTATAACGAGTTTGCTTTTACGAATCCAATAAGCGTATATGGAAAAAGTAAACTAGCCGGTGAACAGTTTGTTAGAGACCTTCACTCTAAATTTTTTATTATTCGAACATCGTGGGTTTACGGGAAACATGGAAATAATTTTGTGAAAACAATGTTAAAACTTGCACAAGAACAAAAAGAATTGTTTGTCGTTGATGATCAAATTGGATGCCCAACTTATACAGTTGATTTATCTAGCTGCATTTTTCAACTTATTCATACTGAGAAATATGGGGTCTACCATATTTCTAATTCAGGCCATTGCTCTTGGTATGAATTTGCAAAAGCCATTTTCGAAGAGGCCGATGTTAATATAGTAGTTAATCCATGTAAAACAAAAGATTATCCAAGACCGGCTCAACGCCCTCTGTATTCTGTATTGGATCATATGGCTTTACGATTAAATGGCTTTAAGGAGTTAAGGCATTGGCGAGAGGCGCTAAAGGAATTTATTAAAATTTATGGGGTGAAACCTTGACAACACTAGCGTTAGTCATGATTGTAAAAAATGAAGAGAGGCATCTTAGCCGTTGTCTGCAAAGTGTCAAAGGTATTGTTGATGAGATGGTTATTGTCGATACAGGATCTACAGATCGTACAAAGGAAATAGCTTATGCATTTGGTGCGAAAGTATTCGATTTTGAATGGGTGAATGATTTTTCCGCTGCTCGAAATTATGCACTTGAAAAATCCAAATGTGATTGGAACTTAGTATTAGATGCGGACGAATATATTATGAATGACTGCGGAAGTATTATACGTAACTTTATAGAAAAAAATGACAAAATAATTGGGCGGATTAAAAGGATTGATGAGTTTATTCAAGATGGCGAGAAGAGATATGCACAGTCTTATTTATCTCGGTTACTGCCTAAAGGAGTAAAATATGTCGGGAGAGTTCATGAACAGGTGAACTCTGATTTACCAAGAGAAAACTTGGATATAGAAGTATACCATGACGGATATGTTTATACAGATAAAACGGATCGAAACCTCAAGTTATTGTTGCTAGAATTGAGAAGAGATCCCTTTAATGATTATGTTTTGTATCAAGTAGGAAAACAATATAAGTTGCGGCAACAACTGCAACAAGCAGAATTATATTTCGAAAAAAGTTACCGTCTTGTCCCGTTGAAATCATGGTACCGCCATAGTCTCATTACTGATTATTTATATACGATTATAGGAAATAAATCGTTCGAGAAAGGCTTGAAATTAATTGAAGCTGAGCGGGACAGATTTGCCGATTCCCCAGATTTCCATTTCGCATGCGGTTTATTTTATATGGATTTAATTTTTAGCGATGTTAATAAATATATTCATTTATTTCCGCTCATTGAAAAATCTTTTCTTCGATGTTTAGAAATCGGGGAAACGGATAAGTATGACAGTGTGAAAGGGACGGGAAGTTTCCTTGCTTCTTATAATTTAGGAGTATTCCATGAGGTTCTTGGTAATACGGATAAAGCTATTTCATTCTATCAACAAGCAGCCAATGAACGATATGAAAGAGCTATAAAACGCTTAGAACTTCTAAGGTAGTTTTTATAAGTGCTATAGCATCCTCAAAATTGCTTTTGCTGATGCAGATATCTGGCTGAGAAAAAATAATAAGTCACATTAGTAGGCTTCCTTTCCTCGTTTCGGATGGCAGGGGTACCATGTCGCCTAATCGGGGCTGGCCATATGAAGCCACTGCCGTTTTTACTGCACCCAAAAGCCCGTTTCATCCACGTTGAAGAACCGGAGAAGGTAAATAAGGTTTCGGTGGAGAATCGAACGGATGCCGGCAAGGATGCCGCCGGCCTGCCTGTTGATTTCATTGGCGTTCCTTCACTGATCCGATGGCCAAAGATATCTTTCATGAGCTCTGTAGTCCGGCGATTAGGGAAGCAGTTGGTATTAGGTAAGATCTCACATTTCGCACCCTCCCAACGAAAATCGGGAGGATTTTTTGCGCCCATCGTCGAATGAATCCTTGACACACAAGGAAAGCATTCCTGTTGGGAGCTTTTCCGGGGGACTTGATCAAAAAAAGACCTCTTGGTATGATGCAGGGGTTTCAAACAATACCTACCATCAGATTCAGTCAAGACTTTGTGGAGAGCTTTTTTTCGGTTCACTACGGGCGTTGTTAATCACCGGTTAGTCAACCCCGAGTTCGACAGTTTTGAGGTCATTTTAGGCAAATGGAAATGACCAAAATGCTGTTATATCAAGGGTTTCGTAATGCGGATCCTAGGAAAAAACGCCGAATTTCATAGGCACACGATTTGTTCATTTTTTTTCTTTTAAAAATAAAGTTTATACGTTATAATATAGGCATGTACATACGACGAGTCACACGAAAAAATAAGGATGGAACAACCGTTGCTTATCTCCAGCTTGCTCACAACGAATGGGATCCGAAGGACAAATAGGCGAAAGCGAAGGTGATTGATTCGTTTGGGCGCGAAGATGAAGTGGATCGCGCCGTCTTGGAACGTCTGGCCAAAAGCATTTCGCGATTCCTTTCTCCTGACTCATGAATCGTGGCCGGAAGTAAGAGACGAATGCGAACGTCTCATGCTTGGACATTTTTCTACAAAAAACGGCGACCTTGATCAACGAACCGAACTGACGGCCAAACAAGCGCGGCTCTTTGCGGCTCTAGGGCTGGAGCCTCCTCCGAAGATCCTAGGCATCCATCCTCGCGCCTAGATACACGCCCAAAGTGTGCCCAAATGTCTCTCTTCCCTTTTGCATCAAGGGGCGAGAGGCATTTTGTTTGCCTAGTGACTGTCGAACTCGGGTTCCAGCTGCGGCGGGATTTCACCCGATGCGCGAACCGGCTCATCACGCTCTCGGCGTGGCCCATCGGACGCATGCCGGCCGTCTCCACCCCTTGCTCCGACAGCCACTTCTGATAGTCCCGGATGCATCCCGGCATCGACTCGATCCGGCGAATCAAGGCGGCCAGCTGTTGTTCTTTGCCTTCGTCCTCCAACGTGCCGACCGCGCTGTTCAGCTCGACCAAAAGTCCTTCTTCGTCTTGTTTCGCCAGCTTCTTCAGCATGTCCCGCCAACGCGGATGGCCCGAGAGGTATTGGCGCAGCTCCCGCGCCACCATGGAACCGATCCAGCTGAAAGCAGGCTCGCTTCCCAAAATACTCCCGGCAGGCCGTGATCCATGGCGCTGCGTCGCCGTTGATGATCAACAAGTCCCGGCACGGGTCATAGGCAGATTCCTTCATCAGCCACTCTTTGAATCCTTCCCACACATCCCCCGGCCCTTCATGGAGCAGCAGCGCCGGTTCACGAGCTCAAGCTGCGAGCCGTTTCGTTTCCATCCCTCGTGAACCGCCAAGATTTTCTCTTCTTTTGCTCGTTTCCCTTTCCTCTGGCGGAAAATGAACAGTCCATCCGCCTCCACCAACAGCACTCGGCCATGCCGTTTGGAAACAGGGCGGTGCAGCGAGACAGGGGCCTCGAGCACCAGTTGGCGAATCGCCTCGTGGCTGAAGACCGCATACCCCACGATTGACTCGAGTGTGCGAGCTGCTTTGCGGTAGGAAGAGCACTCCACGGCCAACTCGACCGCCGTTTTCTCAAGGCAAG
>NZ_ATCO01000110.1:0-10166 GCF_000422025.1 Geobacillus sp. WSUCF1
CCATCTTTTCGTTCGTGACGATATAGCCGTTTTCATTCGTGATGCCAAGATTGGCAAACGGCTTCGAGAGCGGCACCATCCCGATGTAAATGAAAACGCCGTCGCACGGAAATTCGCGCTCCTCGCCCGTTTGCGTATGCACAAGCGTCACGCTGCCGACTTTTCCGTCCTTTTCGTTGATTTGTTTCACCGTATGGTTCCAGATGAAATCAATTTTTTCATTGGCGAACGCCCGGTCTTGCAAAATTTTTTGCGCCCGCAGCTTGTCGCGGCGGTGAACGATCGTCACTTTATTGGCAAACCGCGTCAAATAGACGCCCTCTTCGACCGCCGAGTCGCCCCCGCCCACGACGACCAAATCTTTCCCTTTGAAAAACGCCCCGTCGCACACCGCACAGTACGAAACGCCGCGGCCGCCGAGCTCCGCTTCACCCGGTACGCCGAGTTTTTTATATTCCGCTCCGGTGGCGATGATGACCGCGCGGGCCTTGTACTCTTTGTCGCCGACGATGACCGTTTTGTACGCCTCGCCATCGATGATTTCTTTCACATCGCCGTATGCGTACTCCGCGCCGAATTTTTTCGCATGCTCAAACATTTTCGTCGCCAATTCCGGGCCTAAAATCGTTTCAAAGCCAGGATAGTTCTCGACTTCCTCAGTGTTGACCATCTGCCCGCCCGGGACGCCGCGCTCGATCATCAGCGTCGACAAATTGGCGCGCGATGTATAGACAGCCGCCGTCAGCCCAGCCGGCCCGGCTCCGGCAATAATGACATCGTAAATTTTTTCGTCTGCCACACCGTCCACTCCCTCGCTTGAGAATCCTTCCATTTTCATCGTATAGAAGTCGATTCGCCCTGTCTATTGATTTGCTCATGTATAGAGCCGGCGCGCTTTTTGCACGTATTTTTGCACCGTCGCCGCCGAAACGCCGTATTTGGCCGCCATCTCTCTTTGCGTCACACGCTCTCCTTGCTGTCGGCGCCACATGTATTCGATCGCCGCCGCCCACGCGGCTCCGTTCGCAAATGGCTCGCGATCAGCCGACGGATGGACGGCCATCGCGAAGGCGAAGCGGCAGAGCGCTTCCTTTTCCTCATTATGCGCCGAAAGCGCATCGACCATGCGGCCGATGTTCGCCGCCCAAGCGGACGGGCCATCGGTTAAGCCGAACAAAAAGCAGTCGATAAACGGGCGCAGACGGGGATCGGACGGCAAGAGGCGGCATACCGCAAGCGACATCGATGCCTCTTTCGCCTGCGGCGAGCGGCTGAACAAGTACAATCCGTACAGACGGTCGGCCAGCTCGTCGCCCTCCAGCCAAGCCATCAAGCGGATGAGCGCCTCATCCACCGGCGCTGAAACGGCCCACGGCTCCTCACCGCGTTTTTCGGGATGAAGGGTGGCAAGCACCTCCCACATTTGCCGAGCGAGCGACTCATGGCCAGTATAGTAGGCAGCGCAAGCGAGCCAATAATAAAATGGCCCATCACCGTCAAAGCCTTGTTTATACAAACGGTGCAGCCAACGGAACGCCAGATCGAACCGCCCGACAAGCGCGAACGTCGCCCCGAGCTTGTATTGATGCTCGCGAAAAAACGGATACAAACCGGCCAGCGTCTCGCAAAGCGCGGCCGCCTGTTCTTCCTCACGCAAGTAATAGGCGAAGACAAGCGCGTTGCAAAGCGCATGCAAATTGCCGGGATCGCGTTTGAGCACTTCACGCACTTTCTGTTTCGCTTTGTCGACATCGCCGCTGTAAAAATAAGCAAGCGCCAAATTGTTATGCGCCGACCAAACGTCCGGATAGCGCGCGACGAGCGCTTCAAGCGCTTCAATCGCTTCCGCAAACCGCTCCTCCTCAAGCAAACGGCGGGCCCGATCCTCCAGCACCATCAGCTGCTCCTCTTCTTCCGTCCATTCCGATCCATCGAGCCGAAGCAGCTCAAGCAAGTCAGCGGCATCGTCGGCAAACTCTCCGGCCGGCTCATGCGCCAAATAACGCTCCGCGTATTGCCTCGCTTCACGAAACAAGCCGAGGCAGGCGAAATTGTTCGCCAAAAAATACAAACAGTCGTACATCGTTTCGTCCAAATCATGGATAATTTTAAACAGCCATTGATTGGAAAATTGATATTCACCAAGCTCCGACAGCACAAGGGCGAGCTGCAAGGCGAATGAGGCGTCGTACTCATCCAAACGAACGGCGCGCTCCAAATATTTCCTCGCCTTTTCCAAATCGCCTCGGTCGTATGCTTTCATTCCTTTTTTAAAAAAGTAATCTCCGCTTTGAATGAATGGTACAATCGTCGCTTTTCGTGATGATCGCTTCAGTTGTTTTCCCATTCTGTCCTCCGTCGTCCGTAAAATTCGTCGAACAACAGTATACCATATCGACGGCGAAAACAAGCAAGAAACTTTAGGAATGCGGTTTTTCCGTGCAAAAAAGGAACGCCGGCGCAATGACAGACGTTCCTTTTTCTCACCTAACCATCTTATTCTTTTTTGTCGCCCGCTCCCGCCTTTTGCGCGTGCCGCTCGGCAAGCGTCGCAAGCACCGCGTCAAGCGGTAGCTTTTGTTCGCGCAACAGCACAAGCAAATGGTACAATAAGTCGGCTGCTTCCCATTTCAATTCCTCGTGGTTTTGGTTTTTGGCGGCGATGATGACTTCCGCCGCTTCTTCGCCGACTTTTTTCAAAATCTTATCGACGCCTTTTTCAAACAAGTACGTCGTGTACGACCCTTCCGGCCGTTCGGCGTCGCGCTTGGCGATGATCTGTTCCAACTCGTTCAAAATGGCAAACCGGTCGGCCGCCGGCGTGCGCGCCGCGCCGTCCAGCGAGCGGGAAAAACAGGAATACGACCCGGTATGGCAAGCCGGGCCGGCCGGCTCGACGAGAACGAGCAGGGCGTCGGCGTCGCAGTCGTAGCGGATGTCAACAACGCGCTGCACGTTTCCAGATGTCGCCCCTTTATGCCATAGTTCTTGGCGCGAGCGGCTGTAAAACCATGTTTCTCCGGTCTCCAGCGTTTTTTCAAGCGACTCTTTGTTCATATAGGCGAGCGTGAGCACTTCCTTGCTTTGCGCATCTTGTACGATCGCGGGTACAAGCCCTTTTTCATCAAAGCAAATATCCGCCGTCATCGCACGTTCACCCCTCTTTCTTTCAAGTACGCTTTCACTTGTCCCACCGACGTTTCTTTGTAATGGAAAATCGATGCCGCCAGCGCCGCGTCTGCTTTCCCTTTTTCGAACGCTTCGAGGAAATGCTCCGCCTTGCCAGCGCCGCCCGAGGCGATGACCGGAACCGAGACCGCTTCGCTCACTTTGCGCGTCAACTCAATATCAAAACCGTTTTTGCCGCCGTCCGCGTCCATGCTCGTCAGCAAAATCTCCCCAGCGCCAAGACGGACCGCTTCCTGCGCCCAAGCGACGACTTCCCAGTCCGTGGCGTTGCGGCCGCCGTGCGTATAGACGCGCCATGAACCAAGCGTTTCATCGTATTTCGCGTCAATGGCGACGACGATGCATTGCGAACCGAAAAAGTCCGCCCCTTCCGTGATCAAGGTCGGATGGAGCACCGCGGCGGTGTTGAGCGACACTTTGTCGGCCCCGGCGCGAAGCATCCACTTCATATCCTCAAGCGAGTGGATGCCGCCGCCGACCGTAAACGGAATCGCCAGCTGGGCGGCGACGCGCTCGACGACATCGACCATCGTTTTCCGCCCTTCATGGGAAGCGGAAATGTCCAAAAACACGAGCTCGTCCGCCCCTTGCTCATCGTACGCCTTCGCGAGCTCCACCGGATCGCCGGCATCGCGCAGCTGGACAAATTGCACTCCTTTGACGACGCGCCCGTCTTTCACATCGAGGCACGGATGATGCGCTTCGTGATCATCGCCCGCTCACCGCCTTTAACGCTTCCGCGAGCGTAAACTGATTCGTATAAAGCGCCTTGCCGACGATCGCCCCGCCGATGCCTTGTCCAGCATATTGGCAGAGCGCGCGCAAATCGTCAAGCGAGCTGACGCCGCCAGAAGCGATCACTTCTTTTCCCGTCGCCTCGGCCAACCGGACCGCGGCGGCGATGTTCGGGCCCGACAGCGTGCCGTCCGTTGCAATGTCCGTAAAGATAAACGTCTCCGCCCCCGCCTCAGCGAGCATCCGCCCGAGCTCTTCCGCCTTGACGTTCGACGTCGCCAGCCACCCTTCCGTCGCCACGAAGCCGTCGCGGGCGTCAATGCCAATCACGATGCGGCGGCCGTATTTTTGGAGCATCTTTTTCACAAACGGCGGGTCGGAAATGGCCGCGCTTCCTAAAATGACGCGGGCGACCCCATTTTCTAAATAATGCACGATATCCTCTTCCGTCCGGATGCCGCCGCCCACTTGCACGTTGACGCCCAAACGGGCCGCCTCAACAACAAACCGGTCGTTCACCCGCCGCCCTTCTTTCGCCCCGTCCAAATCAACCATATGAATCCACTCCGCTCCTTGGGCCGCAAACTGCTCGGCCATCGCCACCGGCGAGTCGCCGTACACCGTTTCTTTGTTGTAATCGCCTTGCAGCAGGCGGACGCACTTGCCGCCGCGCATATCGACCGCCGGATAAATCGTAAACGCCGCCATCAACCGTTCCTCCTCCCCGTGACGATGCCGACATAATTGTTCAAGATGCTCATGCCGACCGCACCGCTTTTTTCCGGATGAAACTGTGTGCCAAACACACAACCGCGCCCGACGACCGCCGGAACATCAACGTCATATTCACTGCTCGCGAGCACGACGTCCTCATCCCCTGGAATGACATAATACGAATGGACAAAATAGACATGCCCTTCCTCGACGCCACGAAGGAGCGGCGACGGACGACGGAAGCGGAGCCGGTTCCAGCCCATGTGCGGCACTTTGTATGGCTCGCCGGTTTTCGTGACGCCCGGAAAGCGGACGGCGCGGCCGCGAAGCAAGCCAAGCCCTTTTGTCGGCCCGTTTTCTTCGCTTTCGTCAAACAACAGCTGCATCCCTAAACAAATGCCGAGCAGCGGCGTGCCGTTTTCAACCGCCGAACGGATGAAAGCAGCTAGGCCTGTCTCATTTAAAATGTGCATCGCATCGCGAAACGAGCCGACACCGGGCAAAATCAGCCCGCGCGCCTGCTCGAGCTCCTCTTTGTCGCCGCTTAGGACATACGGACAGCCGAGCCGCTCGAGCGCTTTGCTGACGCTGTATAAGTTGCCCATGCCATAGTCGATGATCCCGATCATCGTCATCCCATTCCTTTCTTCCCTGATCCATGCCCATCCCCTTGTTCAATGAACAACGGTATGGCGGCATGCTTTTTTACGGCGCTCCTTCCATGTGCAAACCTCTCCTTGGCATCCGGTCGCCTTTCCTGCATCCATGGAGCTTTTCCCGCAGGAAGCGCTGCCTCGATCCGACCGCCTTTCCTGCGCCTGCGGAACTCTTTCCCCACGGGGGGCGCCCCACTCCATCGGCTACAGCATCCCTTTTGTCGACGGAACGCCTTTGACGCGCGGGTCGATCATCGTTGCTTCATCCAACGCCCGCCCGAGCGCCTTAAACACCGCTTCGATCATATGGTGCGTATTGCGCCCGTAATGGACGATGACATGCAAGTTCATCCGCGCTTCAAGCGCCAGTTTCCATAAAAACTCATGCACGAGCTCGACATCAAACGCGCCGACTTTCGCTGCCGGAAACTCGCCGCGAAACTCAAAATGCGGGCGATTGCTCAAGTCGATCACAACTTGCGCCAAGGCGTCATCCATCGGCACAAACGCGTTGCCGTACCGCTTGATTCCTTTTTTGTCGCCAAGCGCTTCCTTGACCGCCTGCCCGAGGCAAATGCCGATGTCTTCCGTCGTATGGTGGTCGTCAATATGCGTGTCGCCTTTCGCGTCAATGCGCAAATCGAACTGGCCGTGCTTGGCGAACAAATCGAGCATATGGGTTAAAAACGGCACGCCCGTTTCCAGTTCGGCTTTTCCTTCGCCGTCAATCGCCAAACGCAGCTCAATGCTCGTCTCGTTCGTCGTTCTTGCGATCGTTGCTTCCCTTGCCATCATTCATTCCCCTTTCTCGAGCCGCACCTCAATGGCGCGCGCGTGCGCCTCCAGCCCCTCGAGGCGGGCAAAGGCGGCGATTTTTTCTCCATGTTGTTTCAATGCGGCTTCGCTGTAAACGATCACGCTTGATTTTTTCACAAACTCATCAACGCTCAAGCCGCTTGAAAACCTTGCCGTACCGTTCGTCGGCAGCACGTGGTTCGGCCCGGCGAAATAGTCGCCGACCGGCTCGGAGCTGAAGCGGCCGAAAAACATCGCTCCCGCATGGCGGAGCCGGCCGAGCAGCGCGAGCGGTTCCGCCGTCATCACTTCCAAATGCTCCGGCGCCAGTTCGTTCACAACATCGACCGCTTCCTCAAGCGTCTCGGTGACGTAAATGGCGCCGTAGTTCTCAAGCGCCGCTTGGGCAATGTCGCGGCGCGGCAGCGTTTCAAGCTGCCGTTCGACTTCGCTCGCCACCGCCAGCGCCAATTTCATCGACGGCGTCACCAAAATGGCCGACGCCCGCACGTCATGCTCGGCTTGCGACAACAAATCGGCCGCAATCTCATCCGGTCGGGCCGTTTCATCCGCCAGCACAACAATTTCGCTCGGCCCTGCGATCATGTCGATCGCCACATGCCCGAACACTTCCCGCTTCGCCAATGCCACATAAATATTGCCCGGCCCGAAAATTTTGTCAACCGGCCGGATCGTTTCCGTCCCGTAAGCAAGCGCGGCGATCGCCTGCGCGCCGCCGACTTTGTAAATTTCCGTCACGCCGAGTTCATAGGCGGCGGCCAGCACCCCAGCCGGGAGCGTGCCGTCTTTGTTTGGCGGCGAGGTGATGACAATCCGTTTCACCCCCGCCACTTGTGCGGGAATAACGTTCATCAGCACAGACGACGGATAAGCGGCCGTCCCGCCTGGCACGTACAACCCGACCGCATCGAGCGGCGTCACCTTTTGTCCGAGAATGGTGCCGTCTTCTTTCGTCATCCACCATGATTCGCGCTTTTGCCGCTCATGGTAGTCGCGAATGTTCGCCGCCGCTTGGCGAATGATCTCCAGCATCTCCGCGTCCATCGCCGCATGCGCGCGCTTCATTTCCTCTTCCGTCACCTTGAGCGAATCCAAGCTTACGCCGTCAAACCGTTCTGTATATTCTTTGAGCACCGCATCGCCGCGGGCGCGCACGTTGGCGATGATATCAAGCACCGCGCGCCGCTGCTCCTCCGTTCCGCTTTCAATCGTGCGCCGCAGCGAAACGCCGCCTCGGATCCGTTCGATTTTCATCGTTCGCTCCCCTTTCTGTGACGTCCATCGGTTTTCGTCCATTGGCAATCTGTATAGATACAATTTGAAGCTTTACCATTTGCAGCTTTTACCGAGTATTTGATCGACTGTCGGACGACCGAACAACACCGCTTAAAGACCCATATATGGGTCTGTGAAGCAGGCGGTTGTTCGGTCTTCCGTCACGCCTTGGCGTGACGGAGGCAAGCCTGTGGCTTGCCTTCGACAGTCGAAAATGGACAAACCGCTTTTCCGTCAAGGATATGTTAAACTTCTTCGTTGCATCTATATGCTATTTTCCAACGGCGTTGTCAACGCCGCTCCGCCATTCCCGAATCTCCACCAACCCATTCTTCGGAAACCGCCCATTTCCGCTCTGTCACACCTTTTTTCCTACGGCTGGGGAATGACCGCCGCCAATCGGTCGACCAACCGTTCAATGTCCCCGCCGTTTAGCCGGTAGCTCGCCGGGTTGACAATCAGGCGCGACGTCACCTCGGCGATCCGTTCAAGCTCGACAAGCCCGTTTTCTCTGAGCGTCCGCCCCGTGGAAACGATGTCCACGATCCGGTCGGCAAGGCCGATCAGCGGGGCGAGTTCAATGGATCCGTTCAGGCGGATGATTTCGACTTGCTCGCCTTGCTCGCGAAAATACGTTGACGCGATGTTCGGGTATTTCGTCGCCACCCTTGGTGCGATCTCGTTCATCTTGGCGCCGGGCAGCCCGGCGACCGCCAAATGGCAGCGGCTGATTTGCAAATCGAGCAGTTCGTACACATCCCGTTCTTCTTCCATCAGCACGTCCTTGCCGGCAATGCCCAAATCCGCGACCCCATGCTCGACATAGGTGACGACATCCATCGGTTTCGCCAAAATAAAGCGCATGTTTTCCTCTGGCACATCAATGACGAGCTTGCGCGACTCGGTAAATTCCGGCGGCAGCGCATAATCCGCTCGCCGCAGCAACTCGACCGCCTCTTCAAAAATGCGCCCTTTTGGCATGGCAATCGTCAGCATCATTCTTCCTCCTTGCTCCTCATCATGTCAAATGCGGCGCTGGTCCTCGATTACACCGCATGCTCTCCACCGCCATGGGCAGCCTCTCCCGTCCGTTCTTCGCATCCGCTCTGTCCCGCCAATCGCTGCCGTTTTCAACAGCGTCGATGACCAACCGGCGGCCCCTTCTCTGTTATGTTCACTGCCCATCGCGCCCGCTGCGGCCAAGCAAATACACGATCGACCGGTAGCGCTGGCTGTAGGCGTCAATATCACGAATGCCGGCAATGTGCTGCAAGACGACGCGCTTGCCTTCCGCCCGTTTCGCTTCGGCCAATTCCACCGCTTCCGCCAGCCGCTCTTGGCTGAACACGATGCACTCGATGTCATCGCGCACATCCGTTTCCCCAATCGCCTCAATCAACCGATCGACGCGCAACCCAAACCCCGTCGCCGGCGCCGGGCGCGAGAACTTCGCCAATAAATCATCATACCGCCCGCCGTTGCCGATCGGGAATCCAACCTGCTCGGCGTACACTTCAAACAAAATGCCAGTGTAATAGCTCATATGGCTGACAAGCGCCATATCGAGCTTCACCGCCTCGGCCACTCCGTACGTCCGAAGCGCCGCCATGAGCGCCGCCAGCTCATCGGCCGACCGCCGCCCCTCCTCGCTTGTGACGAGCGTTTTCGCCTGTTCGATCACGTCCGTTCCGCCACGCAAGGAAAGAAGATCCAACAGCCGCTTTTGATCGATCGACGAAAGCGGCCACGACTTCACATGTTCACGGTAGCCGACGTAATTTTTCTCATATAAAAAACGGCGCAATACACTCGCCCGCTCCTCATTCCCTAAAATCTCCAAAAACAGTGCGTTCACATACCCAATATGGCCGACCGCCACCGAAAAGCGGCCCAACCCCACGCGCTTCAACAACGCGACCATTAAGCTGATGACCTCGGCGTCGGCCGTCACCGTGCCGTCGCCAATCAACTCCACACCGATCTGCTCAAACTCCGCCGGCCGCCCGCCTTCGCGCTGCTGGGCGCGGAACACATTGGCGTTGTACGCCAACCGGAGCGGATTGCCGTCTTCATAAAGCCTTGACGCCGCCACCCGGGCGATCGGCGCCGTCATATCCGGCCGAAGCACGAGCGTATGCCCTTGCTGGTCGAGAAGCTTAAACAGCCGATGATCGGCAATCGCCGACGCCGCCCCGACCGTTTCATAATACTCAAGCGTCGGCGTTTCAATAAACTCGTACCCCCAGCGCTCAATTTCCTCCGCCATCACCGAGCGCACTTGTTTTTTCAACTCATATAAAAACGGCAGCGTATCGCGCATGCCTAACGGTTTTTCAAACATAAACAGCTTTTTTGCCATGTCCCCACGCCCTTTATCAAAATGCTTTAGTTTGCTAATATGGTAGAGAAGTGAAGTTATTAGTAGTTTACTCCTTTGCGGCCACAGCGTCAAGGGGGGAATGCTTTACAAATAACAAAACGGACAAGATCGCTTCAAAAACAAGAAGCGCTTCGTTCCACACGGCATAGGCAGTGATCTGCACTCTAATGAAAATAGCGGCGATCCATCTTGCCAAAATCCCCAATTCTCCTTTTTTGTTTCTTTCCTTTTTTCCTATTCCAAAATGGAAAACCGCCCCCGTTCAATCGGAAGGCGGTTCATTCCGGCGGACGATGCGCATCGGGCAGCCGGCGACCATCGCCCCGGACGGGACGTCTTGATGGACGACGGTGCCCGCGGTGACGACGGCGCGGTCGCCGATCACCACGCCGGGCAAAATG